>CANCAO010000020.1 GCA_947374105.1 Comamonadaceae bacterium
TTGGGAACACCGCTGTCCACCAAGTAGTTGGTCAGGCCCAAGGCCATGCCCAAGATCAACATGACGCCGCCAATCACCTGAGTGCAATCGGTTAAACATTTGAGGAGTGTGCGAAAGCTCAAATCTTTGTGCGCCCAGGCTTGGGTCGCGATGGCATAGGCGGCAGTCAGTGCCGCGCTCTCAGTCGGCGTGGCCAGCCCACTCACCAAGGAGCCGATGGCGATCAGGGGCGCGAGAATTTCCCACTTGGCCTGCCGTGCTGTGACCATGAAACCCGGCCCGTCATGGCGTGCTGCCACATTGACGCTTGACGCTTGTCCGTCCCGCCTCAAGTAGCCCGCAAAGAGCAGCAATGACAACACCATCACCGCTGCTGGCAGTAGACCCGCCAGGAACATGGTGTTGATCGGCACCCGAGCAATGATGGCGTACATGATGAGGGGCACCGAGGGCGCCAACAACACGCCCAAAGCACTGGCGCTGGTGACCAGACTGATGCCGCGTTGCTCGGGCATTCCGGCCTGACGCAACAGCGGCAACAACAGCCCACCCAGCGCCAAAATCGTCACCCCACTGCCGCCTGTGAAGGCGGTGAAAAAGGAGCACAACACGGTTGCCGCAACAGCTGTGCCGGTAACGCCGCCACCAAACACGGCCAAGAAGACTGCGCCCAGCCGTGCAGCGGCCCCCGTGCGTGCAAACACCAAACCCGCCAAGGTGAACAAGGGCAGTGCGGGCAGGGAAGGGTTCACGGTGATCTGGTAGTGCGACAACGCCACCGAGGCCAGCGGTTGCCCGTCTTGCCAGAACAGGGCCAGGGCCAGCCCACCCAGCACGGCAAAAATTGGCGCGCCGGTGAACAACATCGCCAGCAAGCCGATCACTGCGGGCCAAAGCATCAAGCTACTGCCATCGAACTGCTCGGCCAGCCCAAACCCGGCGCTGGACAGTACAAGTCCGCACACCGGTTTGAGCCACGGGGCGGCAATGCAATGCGCGCCCAATTTGACCCCCAACAAAGCAAAGCCCAGCGGCATCGTCGCTTGCACCCACCACAGGGGCAAGCCATAGGCCAGAGCGTGGGGCGAGCTGATCTCAGTGGCGACAAACCGCCAGCTCGCCAATGCCAAGGCACCACACACCAAGGCCGAACTGGCGTGGGAAAAAATCTTCACTCCCGCCTGAAATCGCTCACCGCCGACGTGCCGCAAGCCACTGCCCAAGCTGCTCAGATGGCCATGACGTTCTGCGGCCAGCGCGCCAAACATCGCCAGCACCAAGCCGAGGCGCTGCACTAGCACCGACGCGTTCTCAACGCCGCCTCCCAGCAAGGGGCGTGAGACGATTTCAATCAGCGGTATCAAGACCATCAGCGCCAAGGCCGATGAGGCCAGCACTTCGTCAAACTTGAGCAGACTGGCCATGTACGACCATCGCCCTGCGCGTGTGGCGCTCACACTCATTTGCCCTTGGAAGCACGGTAAGTTTTGAGGTGCGCAAAAACTTCATCAAATGTTTCTGCTGGCACCATGGTGCCGCGCAGGCGCGGGTAGAGCTTTTCGGCCAGTTCGTTCCACTCGCGTAACTGCTCAGCGTTGGGTTTGTTGACCACCAACCCTCGTTTTTTCATGGCGTCCACCGCGTCATCGACTTCCTGGCGGGCTTTGGTGCGCATCTCTAAACCGGCTTTTTCGCCAGCCGTGCGCACGGCAAGCTGCGCCGCCGGGCTCATGTCGTCCCACGCTTTTCGGGTCACGATCAGTGCGCCCACAATGGGCGCCCAGTTGATTTCCAGCATGTTGTTCGCGGTGCTGTAGATCTGACTGGCCAGCGCGAAATAAGGCGTGGATGGCACGACAGTGATCATGCCGGTCTGGATCGACGGCAGGATGTCACTGGTCTCCAGGGGCACGGGCGTGTAGCCCAGATTCTTCATGATCTCTTGTTGCTCAGACTCGGAGCCCCATGCAAAAAACTTCATTTTTTTGTAGTCTGACGGGCGAAAGGCCGCTTCTTTCGAGAAAAACCGGACCCAGCCCGAGTCGCCCCAGGCCAGCACCACAAAGCCTTTGTCCAAGAATTTTTTCTCCATGGCGGCACGCATCTTCTCGCGCACGTAATCCACCTCGTCCCAGGTTTTGAACAGCAGTGGCAGGTTTTGCAGCGCGGCAATGGAGGGCTCAATCTCACGCAGACCCACCACAGAAATCAGCGCGCCCTGGAGTTGCCCAATGCGCATTCGGCGCGCCAACTCGGCCTCGCCGCCCTGGCTGCCATCGGGATAAATCAAGTATTTGGCGTTGCCGCCTTGCGCAGCGCGCCAGACCTCCCCGACCTCCAGCAGTTGCCGGTGATAGACCGAGTTTTTCGGGGCCAGGGTGCCGATGCGCAGTTGTTTGTCGGCAGCCAGCGCCGGGGTCAGGCTGAAGAAGGCAAGCCCTGTCAGGCAAAGCCAGAAGTGTTTCTGCAAGCGCTTGTATTGAATGGTCATCTCGAATGAGTCAAGAGTTAAAAAAGATCGTCAGCAGATTCCAGCAACCAAAGTGCGCGCTCGCGCATCACGCTGTTGGGCAAGTCACCCCGGGCGCTACTGGCTTCAATGGCTTGGCGCAGCAAGGCCTCAAACGCGGGGCGATTGCCTTGGGGCAACGCAATCCCCTCGGCTTTAGCGACGAAAGCGCCTGCATTTTTGCCATCACCCAAGGCAATCGCCCGGTCAAAGAAAACTTCGGCTTGTCGCATTGAGCCCCCAGGTCGTGCTGCTTCAAGACTGCCCATCAAGCTGACCAAGGCCCCGTAGCCATGATCGGGCGCTAGAGCCCACGCCAAGCCCGCCAGACGAATCACCAAGGGAAGATCGGCCACCATGTCGGGCTTGTCTTTGGACAGTGCAATCAAGCCACCCCAAGACGCTGCCGCCCAATACGCCACACCCACTTGCTCGGCACGCAGTGGAGAACTGTTTTTCCCCATCGGGCTGGCTAATGCTTTGGAGAAACCTGGCAATTGAATCTCCAACGCGGCCATGGCATGTCGATGCGCACGCCGGTAGAGCTGAGCAGCACGCTCGCGCAATTTTTGTGCGGCTCGGGCATCTTTGGCTTCGATCCGGTCGGCCTCAAACTGGACAAAGGCATACGCATACTGGGTAAATCCCCCCGCCACGGCCTCGGCCAGGGGCAAATGCCCCGGCGTCTCACGCAACAGCGACTCTGAAAGCTTGAGGTAGAAGGCACTGGCTTCTCGCGCCAACACCAAATCGTCTTCAGTCGCTTGCCCTTGGGTTGCCAGCGCATCGGCTGCACTTTGAACAATCAAGTGGCGTGGCGAACAAGCGCTGCACAGCAGCGAAAAAACCACCAGTAGACCCCAGCGTAACGCCGAACAAGAAAAATTAGCCATCAAAATTAGTTCGCACTTTATTGACTTTCCCATCCCTTTTTGATGCGTCAGATTAGCGGTGTCATGTGAAACTGAAATGACAATCCCGTGAAAATTCTTGGGACACGCTTGGCGTCTGTAAAGTACGTCTTGTGCAAACTTCTCCCATACCCACCAACATCCCCGCTCTGGTTCTGGCCGCCGGGCGCGGTGAGCGCATGCGCCCACTGACCGACACCACGCCCAAGCCCCTGCTGACCGTGCACGGCAAGCCGCTGCTGCAATGGCATGCCGACGCATTGGTGCGCAGTGGCGTGACCCGTCTGGTCATCAACACGGCCTGGTTGGGCGAGAAAATTCAGAGCCATTTTGATCTGCAACCCTTGTTTTATGTGCATGGTCAGCTATCAAATAAAGAGCATGTTGAAGTCATTTACTCACATGAAGGGCTGGATTTTGGCGAGGCGCTGGAGACCCTGGGCGGCATTGCGCGTGCGCTGCCGCAACTAGGCGATGTGTTCTGGGTGCTGGCGGGCGATGTGTTTACGCCGGGGTTTGAGTTCTCGCCCGAGGCCGTGCAACGTTTCATCGCCAGCGACAAATTAGCCCACCTCTGGCTCGTGCCCAACCCCGAACACAACTTAACGGGTGACTTCGGTTTGGACGTTGCAGGGCTGGCCTTGAACCTGCCCAAAGACGCAGGCCACACGCTCCACACCTACAGCACCATCGGCCTGTACCGCCGCGCCCTGTTTGAAGCGCCTTGGTGCGACATCCCCCCAGGCAACCCGCAGGGCATCAAAGCCCCGCTCGCCCCGCTGCTGCGCAGTGCCATGGACAATCAGCGCATCAGCGCCGAGCTGTACACCGGGGACTGGACCGATGTCGGCACGCCGCAGCGGCTGGCGCAACTTAACTCCACACCCAACCCACCATGACCCACGACAACTTTGCCCAACGCCGCACACGCCTAGCCCAACAACTCGGCCCGCACGGCATCGCCATCCTGCCCACCGCGCTAGAGCGTCCGCGCAACCGCGACAGCGATTTTCTCTACCGGCATGACAGCTATTTCTATTACCTGACTGGTTTTACCGAGCCGCAAGCCTGGCTGGTGCTGACGGGTGACGGGCAGAGCACCCTTTTTTGCCAGCCCAAAGACCTGGAGCGTGAGATCTGGGATGGTCACCGCCTGGGCCCAGCTGCCGCGCCTGCCGCGCTGGGTGTGACGCAGGCTTTTTCTGTGGCCGAGCTCGACACGCAGTTGCCCAAGTTGCTGGAGAACCGCGACGCGGTCTGGTTTCCCTTTGCCACGCACGCTGGGCTAGAGACGCGCATGGACGGCTGGCTGGGCAAGGTGCGTTCCCGTGTGCGCTATGGCGCGCTGTGCCCCGAGCAGCAACGGGACCTGTGTGGTCCGCTGGACGAAATGCGCCTGTTCAAAGACGCATCAGAGCAAGCCACCATGCGCCGCGCCGCACAGATCAGCGCGGGGGCGCACATCCGCGCCATGCAACGCTCAGCAGCCATGCTGCGTGCCGGACAAGACGTGCGCGAGTTTCACCTGGACGCTGAGTTGCTGCACGAGTTTCGCCAACACGGCTCGCAGTACCCGGCCTACGGCTCAATCGTGGCCGCCGGAGCCAACGCCTGCGTGCTGCACTACCGCGCCGACGCCGCGCCCATCCGCAATGGCGAGCTGGTGCTGATTGACGCGGGCTGCGAACTGGACGGCTATGCCAGCGACATCACCCGCACCTTCCCCGCCAATGGCAAGTTCACTGGCCCGCAGCGCGCGTTGTACGAGCTGGTGCTGGCCTCGCAAGAGGCCGCAGTGGCCGCCACCCGCCCCGGTGCGCGTTTCACCGACCCGCATGAGGCCAGTGTGAAGGTGCTGGCCCAGGGCATGCTGGACGTGGGCCTGCTGAACAAAAACAAAGTGGGTTTGGCGCAAGACGTGATCGCCAACCGCAGTTATTTTCAGTTCTATATGCACCGCACCAGCCACTGGATCGGCATGGACGTGCACGACTGCGGCAGCTATGTGGAGCCTGCTGAAGTGGGCCAGGTGAGCGAGCGCAAAGACCCCTTGAGCGGCGAGACTATCAAAGACCGCCCCAGCCGCATCCTGCGCCCCGGCATGGCGCTGACTATCGAACCGGGGTTGTACGTGCGCCCCGCTAAAGGCGTGCCCGAGCAGTTCCACAACATCGGTATTCGCATCGAAGACGACGCCATCGTGACCGAGGACCCAAAGTTCAAGGGCTGCGAGTTGATCTCGCGCGGGGTGCCGGTGACGGTGGATGAAATTGAAGCGCTGATGCGGGGATGAGGGTTTGTATGCAGGATCGGCCACCCAGTTCAAACAGCTTTGACCCTTTGTGCTGTGCCACAGACAGGGACTAGGCTGCGCCTGCCCCTACAATCGACTCCCTTACAAAAACTGACAAAACGGCCCTATCGGCCCATTTTGGTTCGGCTTTGGTACCAAGCTAGCCAAGCAAAACACTGCAATGGAGATCACTTTATGTCCTCAAATGCCTCGTTCAACACCGACGAAAAACGTGCCGAATTACGCCGTGCCGCCCTTGAATACCACGAGTTCCCGACACCCGGAAAAATAGCTATCGCTGCCACCAAGCAGTTGATCAACCAACATGATTTGGCACTGGCCTACACGCCTGGTGTGGCTGCACCTTGCCTGGAGATCGCTGCAGATCCGAACAACGCCTTTAAGTACACCAGCAGGGGAAACCTGGTGGCCGTCATCACCAACGGTACCGCCGTGCTGGGGCTGGGTGACATTGGCCCGCTGGCTGCCAAACCGGTGATGGAGGGCAAGGCCGTATTGTTTAAAAAGTTCGCCGGCATTGACGTGTTCGACCTCGAAATCAACGAGAAACACGACCTGGACAAGCTTGTGGACATCATCGCCTCGCTGGAGCCGACCTTTGGTGGCATCAACCTGGAAGACATCAAAGCGCCCGACTGTTTTTATGTCGAGCGCAAGCTGCGCGAGCGCATGAAGATTCCAGTGTTCCACGACGACCAGCACGGCACCGCCATCACCGTGGGTGCGGGCCTGCTCAACGGTATCAAGATCGCTGGCAAAGACATCAAAGATGTCAAGCTGGTGACGTCGGGTGCTGGTGCCGCTGCGCTGGCCTGCCTGGGTCTCATGCTCAAGCTGGGTTTGCCACGTGAGAACATTTTTGTGACCGATCTGGCGGGTGTCGTTTATGAAGGCCGTACCGAGTTGATGGACGAGGACAAGATCCAATTTGCCCAAAAAACCTCGGCACGTACCTTGGCCGAGGTGATCGTCGGTGCCGACATTTTCCTGGGTCTGTCCGCCGGTGGCGTGCTCAAGCCCGAGATGGTCAAGACCATGGCGGCCCGCCCGGTCATCTTTGCCCTGGCCAACCCTAACCCCGAAATCTCGCCCGAAGACGTGAAATCAGTGCGCAATGACGCCATCATGGCTACGGGTCGCACCGACTACCCGAACCAGGTTAATAACGTCCTGTGCTTCCCCTACATCTTTCGGGGCGCTCTGGACGCAGGGGCGTCCACCATCACCGACGAGATGGAGATCGCTGCAGTGCACGCGATTGCTGAGCTGGCACAGGCCGAGCAAAGTGAAGTGGTGGCTGCGGCCTACATTGGTGAACCCATGGCTTTTGGCCCTGAGTACCTGATACCCAAGCCTTTCGATCCGCGCCTGATGCTCAAGATAGCCCCCGCTGTGGCCCAAGCCGCTGCGGACAGTGGCGTGGCTCTGCGCCCTATTACCGACATGGACGCCTACCGTGAGCGCCTGAAGAGCTTTGTTTATGCTTCTGGCACTGTTATGAAGCCCATCTTCACAGCCGCCAAAAAAGCGGGTAAGAAGCGCGTGGCCTACTCAGAAGGTGAAGAAGAACGCGTGTTGCGTGCCGCCCAAGTCGTCGTGGACGAGGGCTTGGCCCGCCCAACCTTGATTGGTCGCCCCGCCATCATCGCCCAGCGCATTGAAAAGTTTGGCCTGCGCCTGAAAGAAGAGCTGGACTACGACGTGGTCAATGTGGAGCAAGACCCACGCTACCATGATTTCTGGCAGACCTATCACCGCATGACCGAGCGCCAGGGCGTTACTGTGCAGTTGGCCAAAATCGAAATGCGCCGCCGCCTCTCCTTGATTGGCTGTATGTTGCTGCAAAAAGGTGATGTAGACGGCCTGATCTGCGGCACTTGGGGCAACACCCTTCACCACCTGCCTTACGTGAACCAAGTCATCGGCAAACGCGCAGGCGTCAACACCTTTGCCTGTATGAACGCGCTCTTGCTGCCTGAGCGTCAATTGTTCTTGGTGGATACGCACATTAACTACGACCCCACGGCCGAGCAGTTGGCTGAGATCACCATCATGGCTGCCGAGGAAATGAAACGTTTCGGGCTACACCCCAAGGCGGCACTGCTGAGCCACTCCAACTTTGGCACCAGCAACCAGCCCAGCGCCATCAAAATGCGCGAGACACTGGCGCTGCTGCGTATCCAAGCCCCTTGGCTGGAAGTAGACGGCGAGATGCACGGCGACGTGGCGTTGGATGAAATCGCACGCGACGCCCAGATGCCCGACAGCACCCTGGGCGGTAGCGCCAATCTGCTGGTGTTGCCCAATCTGGATGCAGCCAATATCGCCTACAACTTGCTTAAAACCGCAGCAGGTGGCGGCATTGCCATTGGCCCAGTGTTACTGGGTGCGGCCAAGCCAGTGCACATCCTGACGGCCAGCACCACCGTTCGCCGAATCGTCAACATGACGGCGTTGACCGTAGCCGATGCGAATGTTAGCCGGTAATGATTTTTCATTAAGTTAGTACACACTTAATTACACCTCTCTCATGCAAGGGCTTGCCTATTTCCTGGGCAAGCCCTTGCTTTTTTGGGCCGCATCAGCGACAATTCCGCCTTCGCCATTTTTAGTTGAACTCCTTAGCAGGGGCTTGTAAAGTTTTAGTCATGACATACCGCGCTAACATAAAGTTAGTACTTACCAGCTTTTTTATTGCGCTACTGGGTGTCAGCTACGAGTCACAGGCCAAGGAGATGGCGCCAGTCAGCAACTCAGTTACTGTGTCGCTGGCTGAACTACCACCCCAAGGTGTGGAAACCTACCGCTTGATCCATCAAGGGGGACCGTTTCCGTATGAGAAAGACGGTGTTGTTTTTGGTAACCGCGAGCGAATTCTTGCACCCCAAAAACGTGGTTATTACCACGAGTACACCGTAGCGACCCCGGGTGAGCGTCATCGAGGCACCCGACGAATTGTGTGTGGCGGTGCGCCCAAAGCGCCTGACGCCTGTTTTTATACGGCCGATCATTACGCGAGCTTTCGCAAGATCGTTCCATAAGCAAGTTTTGTATTTTTAAAGAAAGAGGCGTGACGATGGAAACATCACTTCGTAACGTGAGAACCAATATCGTTCAGTCGATTCGAGCCTTCCGGGTTTCGGGTTTGCAAGAGACGGCGCAAGAGCTGGGTCAACACTTTTTGTACGCCAATCTGGCCAATGCACAAACCAAGCAAGACGTGCTTGATTTATTGGCACAACAGTTCAAGCTGCCCGCCAACGTGGGTAAGAATTTTGACGCCTTGTACGACTGCCTGACCGACCCGCTGCACAAATCTGGCCCCCAACCCGGCTTTATTGTGGTGCTGGAGCACATCCCGGCTAACGCCAAATTTGACAAAGAAGCACGAGAACAATTACTCGATATCTTCCGCGACGCCGCAGATTACTGGGGGGACCGAAAAATACCCTTCAGGTGCTTCTATTCTTTTCCGTAGCCCGTTCTGCACACACCAGCCAAGCAGAACGGGCGAACGAGGCAAAAGCAAGCGGATCCACCAGCGACTCCTTGACCTCTGGCATTGCGATAGGCGATGAATCGGGCGAAAAAATGCCCACAGACAAACTGCTCGACGTGTCGCCTCTGGCGTTGCGCATGAGCAGCCCGTTTAACGCAGGCTATTGGTTAGCCGCAGCCTAGAGCGGTATTACCCTCAAACCAAAAAGCCCGCCAAGTGCGGGCTTTTTACTGCGGTTTTTAAGCGCGCAAGGCCAGTGCAATGTACTCCTCCACCGGCACTTCCTCGGCCCGGCGTTGAACATCAAACGTGCCACCCATTTGCTTTTCTTCGAGCCAACGACCCAGGGTATGGCGCAACAGTTTGCGTCTCTGGCTAAACGCCACCTGAACGATTTCACTCAAACGTTTGACATTCACCGCTGCGGGGTCAACACGGGGCACCATGCGCACCACCGCGCTGTTCACTCGGGGCGGAGGATCAAAGCTCTCGGGCGGGACAAAGAGCACGTTCTCCATGGCATACCGCCATTGCAACATCACACTCAGGCGCCCGTAGTCAGACGTAGCCGGTTTGGCCACCATGCGGTCAATCACCTCTTTTTGCAGCATGAAGTGCTGATCCTCAATTACGTCCACAAACTCAAGCAGGTGAAACAGGATGGGGGTGGAGATGTTATAGGGCAAATTGCCAACCACTCTGAGCTTGGCGGCCCCTTGCGCCTGCGCCACGTGTTCGAAATTCACTTTCAGGACATCGGACTCAATCACTTCAAGCTGCGAATGACTGCGCAAACGCAAGGCCAGATCCCGATCCAACTCAATCACGATCAGCCGTCCCAAACGCTCAACCAGCGGCTGGGTGAGCGCGGCCAAACCCGGGCCGATCTCAACCATCACCTGTCCCGGCAGCGGGTTGATCGCCTGCACAATGTCCTCAATGATGCCGCGGTCAGCCAGAAAGTGCTGTCCGAAACGTTTGCGCGGGATGTGCTTCATTGTGGGGGATCGCGCAGTTCCACGTAGGCGCGTGCCCGTAAGTCTCGAGCCCAAGAGGTATAGGTTTCGTCCAGTTTTTTCTCGCGCAGCATGCCACGCACCATCTCACGTTGCTCACGTTCGCCCAAAGGTGCGTTACGTCGCTCCATTAACTGGATCAAATGAACACCAAAACGCGAAATCAAAGGGGCACTTACTTCTCCGACTGCAAGCGATTGGATGGCCGTTTCGAACTCGGGCACAAACTGACCGGGATTGGCCCAGCCCAAGTCACCCCCTTTTTCGGCACTCCCATCTTGAGAGTTCTCACGCGCCAGCGTGGCAAAGTCACTCTGGCCGGTTTGAATGCGCTTTTTAAAGTCATTGAGCTTCTCGACCGCAGCGGCCTCACCGAACTGGGGGCTCAGACTCAGAAGGATGTGGCGCGACCGGTTTTGCGCGACAAAGGCGGGCGGCAAACCAGCCGCGCGCTTCTCCAACACCTTGACGATGTGCCAGCCCGCGCCAGAGCGAATCAGCCCGGAGAGTGCGCCTACGCTCAAATTGTGAGTGGCTTCTAAAAACAAGGGCGGATAACGGTCGGCTGTCCGCAGACCGAGCTGCCCCCCGTTGGCGCGGTCTGGCGCACTGGAGAACTCTCGTGCCAGGGTCGCAAAGTCTTCGCCTGCGCGCGCACGCTCCAGCGCTGCTTGTGCTTTGGCTTGCAAGCTGGCTTGTTCCGCCGAGGTGGCCGCTTCGGGCACCGCAATCAGGATATGGGCCAGATTGAGCTGCACATTCGCGGGGTTGCTGCTGATGTCTTGTTGCTCCTTGATGTACTGATCGACCTCTGGGTCGCTGATCTTGACGCGGGGCTCCACATCACGCTCACGCAAGCGGGTCAGCGTGAGTTGATCGCGTAACTGATTGCGAAACTGGGTGAACTCAATGCCGTCTTTGGCCAAGCGACTTTTAAGCTCGGGCAGTTCCACTTTGTTTTGCCTCATCACGGTCTGAACCGCCTGGTCTATAGAAGTCGCCTCCACTTTGATACCGGTTTCACTGGCCTGGTTCAGCTGCACCTGCTCCATGATGAGTCGATCCAGAACTTGGGCAGTAATTTCACGTGCATTTGGAGCAGATTGCCCTTGCGACGCCAACTGCTGCAAGGTGCGTCGCACCTCCATTTGCACTTGGGTGTTGGTAATGGGGTCGGTATTGACGATGGCCACGATGAAATCTGCTTGACGTACGCCGGGCGTTGTTTTCGGCGAAGGCAACTGTGGCAGTGTCAGACTGTTAGAGGGTTTGAGCGCTTGAGCCTGAGTCTGACCTGCGGCAAACGTAAAGGTCAGTGCGATAAAACAAGCGGTTGCAGGAGCCAAAAGGCGAGAAGTCATAGGGGTCACTCGTAATTGCTGAAGCGGCTAGGCGGACTCACCTGCTCACGCAGGGTTTGGTAGCGAGGAATGTTGTTTTTCAAAGTTGTTAACGGGTCAATGCCAAGCCTGGAAAATCCCACCAATTCAAGCTGGAACATGATGCGCTGGCTAGTGGAAATCAAGCCCGTGGACAGGCGCTCCAACACTATACGGCCCACCCAACAACCCGCATCGTACTCAAAACCAAAAATGGAATCGACCACCTTGCTATCGGGCAGGCTGTAGTTCAGCCGACCCACGCTGTACCAACGACCCGAGCCTTGCTCCGCCTGATCGATGGCTTGCGTCAATGGCCACT
>CANCAO010000021.1 GCA_947374105.1 Comamonadaceae bacterium
TATGCCTCTGTGGACACCGTATCGCCCTCCAATGTGTCCGTCAATCCATGTTTGGCGTCGGGTACTGGAAAAGCCTGGAACTACGTCATTGATATGGTGACTGGCGGCGGGCCAGCAGAAGCCATATTTTCAAACAATGGCGGAATCAATACCAGTACGCTGGTCAGCGGCTATGAAAATTCAGCAGACGGCAGAACCCGATACATCAAAAATGACGCCCTATCGACACCCAGCAATACAGTTTTTACGCCCTTGAGTACTCAGCAACTGCCTACCTTTCAAATTTCCTGCAAGCTAACGAACAACTGTGCCAGCACAACGACCGTCAAGCGGGTATGGCGACAGTTGTACATGCGATAGCATGACAAGCCTAATTCTTGGAGTTTTTTCATGCGCTTATTAACCAAAGTCACGGGTCGAAACGGCTCCCAAGGTTTTACCTTGATCGAACTCATGATCACGGTCGCCATTGTGGGCGTGCTGGCGGGTATCGCTCTACCCTCTTACAACGCCTCCGTTGCCCGCGCTAAGCGAGCAGATGCGCGCACTCAGCTCATGCAAGCCGGGCAGTTCATGCAACGGTTTTACGCGGCCAATGACCAATACCTTCAAGACCGCAGCGGCAATAGCGTGCTGGGTTCCGGTGTGGGTATGCCTAGTACTTTGAGAGTATCACCCGCTGACGGCACCGCGCTTTATCAACTCAACACCAGCATCACCACCGCAGGCAACTACACGGCAACAGTCACAACCACGGGCTATACCCTTTACATGGCCCCCATTTCAGGTGGTTCGATGGCCTCAGATCCGTGCGGCATGTTTACGCTAACGTCAGCAGGCGTACGAGGCGTCACGGGCAGCAAATCCCGCGATGAATGTTGGAAATAACTGCATCTAAAAACCATGGTCGATACCGCGCGCCTAATGGCGCTTGCCATGGAGTTGGCAGCTCGCAGTTTGCTGTTGACCTCCCCTAACCCTCGCGTGGGATGTGTCATTGCAGACGAGCATGGGCAAATCCTCGGGAAAGGTCACACCCAAAAGGCAGGTGGCCCGCATGCTGAGCTTGCCGCCTTGCAAGACGCTCTCAAACAAGGACATAAGGTGCAAGGTGCCACGGCTTATGTGACTTTGGAACCTTGCTCACATCAAGGCCGTACTGGCCCATGCTGCGATGCGCTCATTTCAGCAGGCATTAAAAAAGTAGTCGCCTCCATTGAGGATCCCAATCCCCTGGTGTCAGGTCAGGGGTTTGATCGTTTACGAGCAGCGGGGGTTGAAGTCGAAATTGGTTTGGGAGCAACAGCGTCTCGTGAATTGAACATTGGTTTTTTCAGCCGAATGATCCGAAAAGCCCCCTGGGTTCGGATGAAGATAGCCGCATCTCTGGATGGAAAAACAGCACTGGACAATGGAAGCAGTCAGTGGATTACCGCTGAAATGGCCCGTGCCGATGGCCACGCGTGGCGTGCCCGCGCCTGCGCTGTGCTCACCGGCATAGGCACGGTGCTTCAAGACAACCCGCGTTTGGATGTGCGCCTGGTCAACACGGAGCGTCAGCCCGACTTGGTGGTTGTGGATAGTCGAATGGAAACACCACTGGATGCTCATCTTTTTATAGCGGGCCGTGCATGCTACATCTACACTGCAGCCGTAAATGATATAAAAAAAGAAGCACTGCAAGCCAGAGGTGCAACCGTCATCACCCTGCCTGGGGCACACGGCAAGGTGGATCTGGTCGCCATGTTGCAAGACCTGGCTAAGCGCGGCATCAACGAACTGCATATCGAGGCAGGCGAAAAGCTCAATGGCTCACTGATTCGTGAAAATTTGGTTGATGAGTTTGTGATGTATTTGGCACCTAAGCTCATGGGTCAAGGCCGTGGCATGGCAAGTTTCGGCCCCTTCAGCGATCTGTCACAAGCAGTTCCCCTGGACTTTATGTCCTGTGACCGACTGGGGCCCGACTTGCGCGTTGTGGCTCGTGTCAGCCAGCGCGATCTTTTTTAGATGAAATCCGATCGAACCGTCTGGCTACTCGCTCTCATGATGGGGCTGCTGCCCGCCCTGGGTTCACACACAGAGGAATTGCTACAGGACACCCTGAAGTCCATCCTGGTGTCATTTTTCGTATTAGTTAGCGCCTTGGTTTACTTCTGGAACCTGCGAAAAATAAGCGCGACAGAATCAAGGATCCAACTTCACGGCCTGCTTGCGCTCCCGCTGTCGCTGATGGTCTATGCACTTGGCAGCATGGCTTGGTCACACACGTTTCTGGCTGGGGTGGAAGCGATTCGATGGTTCATATTCAGCTTGCTTGTATTTACAGGCATCAACTGCTTCACCGCAGCCAGACTTACACCACTGGCCTGGGGCATTCATCTGGGGGCAGTCATCTCATCAATGTGGACTGCATTGCAGTTTTGGGTGGATTTCTCTTTCTTTGCACAAGGTCCAAACCCGGCTTCAACCTTTGTTAATCGTAATTTTTTTGGTGAATTCCTGGTTTGTACTCTGCCTTTTTCTGTGCTTCTTTTAACGCGAATCAAAGATAAGACTTCCGTCATATTGCTCACTTTTTCACTGGCATTCAATGTAGTGGCATTGATGATGACGGGCACCCGTTCTGCGTTGGTCGGCCTGATTGCTTTGGGGGTACTGATCCCCATCATTCTTTTCTTTTATCGCAAACAGGTCGTTTCGACGGGATGGCGTGCGCCACAACTTGCAGCTCTGGTGGCTGTTTTTGTGTCTGGCGTTTTATTGCTTGGATCCATCCAGACAAACAACCCCAAAATGCTCAATGAAAGTGGCCGAATCAATGCCCTGGAGAGAGCCATGAGTCGAACGCTCTCAATAACAAAATCAAGTGAATACAGCGAAGGGTCTTTTTCAATCCGTGCCGTGATGTGGAAGGCCACTGGGCGCATGATCCAGGCCAATCCGCTTGCAGGCGTTGGCGCTGGAGCATGGGAGGTGCATACACCGATCTACCAGAACGCTGCAGGTCAACTTGAGACCGACTATTACGCACACAATGAAATACTACAACTACTGGCCGAATACGGACTTGTGGGATGGTTATTTTTGATTGCACTACTTGGCTACTTGGCATGGGCCGCCTATGCAACTTGGTCAAACAAGTCTGCTTTAGGGCAACAAGAGGCCCTTTTGCGAGCCTTGACCTTGTCCAGTTTGCTGGTGCTTTTATTGGTGAGTAATGCGGGATTTCCTTGGCGCATGGCAACCACAGGTGCCTTATTCGCCATCAGCCTTGCAATTTTGGGGGCCTCGGATATTCGGCTAGGTGTTTTAGACGGCATCTTGGCAAGCACATCGACTTGGAAGATTCGTTATCTCACCTGGTCAATGATGGTGTTGACTATTTGCACGGCTCTGGCCGTCTACATTGCGCAGCAAGCCATCGAATGCGAAAGCAAGATCATCAGGGCGGTCAAGATCGCAATAACCATTTCCCAATCTGGCTATCCCAAAGACCCTCGGTGGGACAATCTTAAATCAGAAATGATCACACTGCTGCGCGAAGGTGTTGCCATCAACCCGCACTACAGAAAACTGACGCCGATTGTTGCGGACTCACTAGCCAGTTGGGGCGATTGGAAAAATGCCACCTGGATATGGGAGTCCGTACTGGAATCCAGACCCTACGTTGTCGCACTGCTGGCCAACGTGACCCGTGGTCAGATTCAAGCGCAGAATTTCCCCAAAGCCGAAGAAAACCTAAACCGGGCTATGGCATTGCAACCCTCATCTCCTGTCTTGGCGACGCTTCAAGTCATTCTATGGACTCGAAACGGCAAAGAAAAAGAAGCAATGATCCAAGCCAAAGAACTGGTTAAAACCGGAATAATTGACCCTGATTTACTTCGTACCGCCTACTTTTTGGGCATGCGTAATCAAGACCCTGAACTTGCCATCATGGCGCTCAAACAGCGAATAAAAACTTGGCCAAATCAGGCCGTAGATGGCTGGCTTAAACTAGGGCATATCTATGCAGCAGCCGAGTCGAAAAACGACGAACTCGCCGTTGAAAGTTACCGTTCTGCATTTGAGGCGGCCGAGCCACAAAATCAGGTTACCGTTCTGGCAATGATTCCCACGAAGTACCGTGACAAAGTCATACTGCATAGGCAGTAAAAGCATTTTTTACGACACTAAAAGTGTCCAAACCATATCCTGCGAAAATATCATTATGTTCACCGGAATCATCACCGGCGTGGGGTGCATCGTCGCCAGCCACGACCTGGGTAGCTCATCTCATCACGGCAAGCGTCTCACCATCGCATGTCCGCCCACCTACATCGACGATGTGGGCCTGGGCGACAGCATTGCGCTCAATGGCGCGTGCATGACTGTCACCACGCTCATCCCCGGACAACAGCAGTTCACCATCGACATCTCTGCCGAGTCGCTAGACAAAACCACGGGGTTGGCTGAGGGCTGCAAAGTCAACCTCGAAAAAGCCCTGCGCGCGCATGACCGCTTGGGCGGTCACATCGTCTCCGGCCATGTGGACGGTATCGGGCAGGTTAACCACTTTGCTCCGGTGGGTGAAAGCTGGGAGCTGCGCGTGCAAGTGCCGCCTGAGCTGGCCCGATACCTGGCCTACAAGGGCTCAATCACCGTTAACGGCGTGAGCCTAACCGTGAACCGCGTGGCCGACAACGCCAGCGGCTGCGAAATCAGCATCAACCTGATTCCCCACACGGTGCAAACCACGGCACTGGGCGAACTGCACGCGGGTGCAGGTGTGAACCTTGAAATTGACACCGTCGCACGGTACGTTGAACGCATGCTCACAAGCCAAGCACCCCTCTCTTTGAAAGCATCTGCATGAGCACACCCAAGACCAACACATCGCCAGTTCCAATTTCCCCCGTCGAAGACATCGTGGCCGACATGCGCGCTGGGCGCATGGTGATTTTGGTGGACGAAGAAGACCGCGAGAACGAGGGCGATTTGGTGCTGGCGGCTGACCACGTTAGCGCTGAGGCCATCAACTTCATGGCCCGCTTTGGCCGTGGTCTGATCTGCCTCACGCTCACGCGCGAGCGCTGCGAGCGACTGCAACTGCCCCCCATGGTGGCGCGCAACGCCGACAAAAAAGGCACCGCCTTTACCGCCTCTATCGAAGCGGCTGAGGGCGTGACCACGGGTATCTCTGCCGCCGACCGCGCCCGCACCGTGCAAGCCGCCGTGGCTGCCAACGCCCGCCCCAGCGACTTGGTGCAGCCCGGTCACATCTTCCCACTGCAAGCGGTGGATGGTGGTGTGCTGATGCGCGCGGGCCACACCGAAGCCGGTTGCGACCTTGCAGCCATGGCAGGCTGTGATCCGTCCGCCGTGATCTGCGAAATCATGAAAGACGACGGCACCATGGCGCGCCTGCCCGATCTGCAAATCTTCGCCGCCGAACACGGCCTGAAGATCGGCACCATTGCCGACCTGATTGAACACCGCAGCCGCACCGAATCACTCATTGAAAAACTCGGCACCCGCACGCTGAACACCGCCTTTGGCGAGTTCACCGCACACGCCTTTCGCGACAAGCCCAGCCAAGCCCTGCACTTGGCGTTGGTTCGCGGCCAGTGGCCTACCGATGAAGCCGTACTGGCCCGCGTACATGAGCCCTTATCAGTGTTGGACGCGCTAGAGGTCAAGCGCCCCATGCACTCCTGGAGTCTGGACGCCTGCCTGTCACGCATCGCCGCTGAGGGCAAAGGCGTGGTGGTGCTGCTCAATTGCGGCGAGTCGGCCACGCAACTGTTAGCCCAATTTGAAGGCACGGCCCGCGCCAGCCACGGGCCCGAGCGGGGCCGCATGGACTTGCGCACCTACGGCGTGGGCGCGCAAATTTTGCGTGAATGCGGCGTTCATAAAATGAAGCTCATGGGCACACCACGCCGCATGCCCAGCATGACGGGCTATGGGCTTGAGATCACCGGCTACGTCTCCAATACTTAACAAAGAAAAAAACACATCATGTTTGGCGCTAACAAAGGAACCCTGGCTGCAGCAGACCATCGCCTCGACGGCAAGCCGCTGTTCATCGGCATCGTGCAGGCTCGCTTCAACGAAGCCATCACCAACGCCCTGGCATCTGCCTGCAAGGCAGAGCTGGCTACGCTGGGTGTGCAAGACAAACACATTGACCACGTCTTTGTGCCCGGCGCTCTGGAAGTGCCGGTGGCTCTGCAAGCCATGGCGGAGAAAAACCGCTACGACGCGCTAATCGCCCTGGGTTGCATCATTCGCGGTGAGACTTATCACTTTGAACTGGTGGCCAACGAATCTAGCGCAGGTGTCACCCGCATTGCACTGGACTACCAAGTGCCTGTGGCCAACGCTATCCTGACAACCGAGAACTTGGCGCAAGCCATTGCCCGCCAAACCGACAAAGGCACTGACGCTGCCCGCGTAGCTGTGGAAATGGCCAACCTGATGAATGAAATTTAATGACCGACACCACACCTAAATCCACCCATAAAACCGCCACACGCCCGCCACGCCAAACCCGCTCAGGGGTAACCAGCACCGGTGCACGCAAGGCGGCCAGCAAATCGGGCCGCAGCCGCGCACGCTCCTTTGCCGTGCAAGCGCTCTACCAGTATTTGGTTGGCGGTAACGAGGCCGAAGCCATTGATACGTTCACCCGTGATCTGGCGGGTTTCGACAAATCCGACACCGCCCATTTCGACGCGCTGCTGCACGGCTGCATTGAACAAGCCGAGGCGCTGGACGCGCTGATCTTGCCGCTGATGGACCGCAAGATGGCCGAGATTTCACCCATCGAGCG
The DNA here is from genome assembly GCA_947374105.1 of Comamonadaceae bacterium. Classification (GTDB taxonomy): domain Bacteria; phylum Pseudomonadota; class Gammaproteobacteria; order Burkholderiales; family Burkholderiaceae_C; genus CANCDA01. The sequence continues at coordinate 6,818 of CANCAO010000021.1, forward strand.
CAGCGTGATGTGGATCGGCGCTTATGAGATGAGCCATTGCCTGGATGTGCCTTGGCGCGTCGTGCTCAATGAGTGCATCGAGCTGGCCAAAGAGTTTGGCGGCACTGACGGCCACAAGTACGTCAACGGCGTACTCAACGGCTTGGCCCCCAAGCTGCGCGCGACTGAGGTGACCGCTGACCAAGCCAAGGGGCTGGTTCGCCCATGAGTTTGTGCCCATGAGGATTTCGGCCCGAGCGCAAGGCATTGAGCCCTTCTACGTGATGGAGGTCGCCAAGGCCGCCTCGGCCCTGGCACAGCAAGTGGAGCACAGTGATGCGCCCATGGTCTTCCTCAACATTGGTGAGCCCGAGTTCACCGCCCCGCCGCTGGTCCAAGACGCTGCGAAAAAAGCCGTGCATGATGGGCGCAGCCAATACACCGCAGCCACCGGCCTGCCCCAACTGCGTGAGCGCATCAGCGACTGGTACTTGAGTCGCTTTGGCTTGCAAGTGCCTGCCAGCCGCATCGTGGTAACCGCTGGCGCCTCTGCCGCGCTGCACCTCGCATGCATGGCCTTGATCGACACGGGCGATGAGGTGCTCATGCCCGACCCCAGCTACCCCTGCAACCGTCACTTTGTGACTGCAGCCGAGGGCACACCCGTGCTCATCCCCACCACGGCGGAGCAGCGCTTTCAACTGAGCGCCGATCAGGTCCAGGACGCGTGGAACGACAAGACGCGAGGTGTTTTGTTGGCCTCGCCCTCCAACCCCACCGGCACGTCCATTGACCCCGCCGAGTTGCGTCGCATCCACCAAGTGGTGAGCGCGCGCGGTGGTGTCACGCTGGTCGATGAGATTTACCTAGGCCTGAGTTACGACGCTCGTTACGGTCAGACGGCGCTGACGCTGGATGAGAACCTCATCAGCATCAACAGCTTTTCAAAATACTTCAGCATGACGGGCTGGCGTCTGGGCTGGCTGGTGCTCCCCCCGGCACTCGTGCCTGTAGTGGAGCGACTGGCACAAAACCTGTTCATCAGCCCCAGCACGATTGCGCAGTACGCGGCACTGGCTTGTTTTGAGGCCGATAGTCTGGTGGAGTACGAACGCCGCCGTGCCGAGTTCAAAGCCCGGCGCGACTACTTCATCCCCGCCTTGAATGCGCTGGGTTTGACTGTGCCCGTCATGCCCGATGGCGCTTTTTATGCGTGGGCCGACTGCTCGGCAGCTTGTGCGAAATTGGGCATCCAAAACAGTTGGGGCTTTGCCTTCGAAGTGATGAACCGCGTCCACGTGGCCGTCACACCCGGGCGTGACTTTGGCCAGGCCGAGACTGCGAATTTCATCAGATTTTCAACCGCCAGCGCGATGCCGCAGTTGGAATTGGCGGTGGCGCGCTTAAAGGGTTTTCTCGCATGAATGCCCTCCCCGTTCACCCTGAGCCTACTGAAGGGCTTCGACAGGCTCATCCCGAACGGGTGGTGGTTCAGTCCGCTCAGGCATTCACCTGGCCTATCCGCGTCTATTGGGAAGACACCGACGCAGGCGGCATCGTTTTCTACGCCAACTACCTCAAGTTCTTTGAACGCACCCGTACCGAATGGCTGCGCTCCCTAGGCATTGGGCAGCAGGCCCTGCGGGACGCCACGGGCGGCATGTTTGTGGTGAGCGACACCCACCTCAAATACCACCGCCCGGCGCGACTGGACGATGAACTTTTAGTTACAGCGAGCCTGCTCGAATCGGGCCGCGCATCGCTGACAATTGGACAAAATGCATTCATGAGAGACTCAAACCTAGACACCACACTTTTGTGTGAAGGCACCATCCGAATTGGCTGGGTTGATGCCCTCACAATGAAGCCTCAACGAATTCCGCAAGCTGTTTTGGAAGCCCTGAAATGAATCAAGATCTGTCGATTTTTCAACTGGTGCTCAACGCCAGCCTGGTCGTGCAACTGGTGATGCTGCTGCTGGTGGCTGTGTCCATCACCAGTTGGGCCGCCATTTTTCGCAAACTGTTTTCACTGGGCAAAGTCAAAGCCCTTAACGAAACGTTTGAGCGCAATTTTTGGTCAGGCACCAGCCTCAATGACCTGTTTGCCGCCGCTGCTCAAAACGCCAAATCATGCGGCCCGATGGAGCGCATTTTTGCCAGCGGCATGCGTGAGTATCAAAAACTGCGCGAGCGCCGCATCACCGACCCGTCCGCCCTGATGGACGGTGCACGCCGCGCCATGCGGGCCAGTTTTCAGCGCGAAATGGACGTGGTGGAAACTCACCTCTCTTTCCTGGCCTCGGTTGGTTCGGTCTCCCCCTACGTCGGGCTGTTTGGCACGGTGTGGGGCATCATGCACGCCTTCACGGGTTTGGCAGCGTTGACACAAGTCACCCTGGCCAGCGTCGCCCCGGGCATTGCCGAGGCGCTGGTGGCGACCGCCATTGGCCTGTTTGCGGCCATCCCTGCCGTGGTGGCCTACAACCGTTTTGCGCGTGACATTGACCGCGTGGCCATCCGGCTGGAGACCTTCATCGAAGAATTCTCCAATATCTTGCAGCGCAATATCGGCGCGCAATCCGCCTCAGGTCGCTAACATGGCATCGCTTGTCAGCCGGGGCCGCGGGCGGCGCACCATCAACGAAATCAACATGGTGCCTTTCATCGACGTGATGCTGGTGCTACTCATCATCTTCATGGTGACCGCCCCACTGATTGCGCCCAGCATGATTGACCTGCCCACCGTCGGCAAGGCAGCCAAACAACCTGACCAAATCATTCAAATCATCATCGGAAAAAACGAGGCACTGGAACTCAAGGTCAAGGAAAAGTCCACCTCCGTCAACCTCAAAAGTCTGGTTGATTCAGTCAAGGCAGCACAAAGCGTCAGCGAATCCAAAGGTAACAAAGAGCCGGTGAACTCTGCTGTGGTCATCAGCGCCGACAAGAGTGTCAAGTACGAGGCTGTGGTCAAAGTCATGGACACCTTGCAGCGTGCCGGCATTGCGCGCGTCGGCCTGTCGGTTCAGATGGTCAACTGAACCACCGATTGCGCTGTTCGTCACACCATGCACGCCACTACCGATCGCTTGGAGTTTGCCCCACCCGCCACGCCGGGCCTACTGCGCTCAGTCATCCTGGCGGTGCTGGCACACACGCTGCTGGTGACCGCCCTGACCTGGGGCGTGAGCTGGAAGCATGACGCGCAGACCGTTGCGATAGAAGCCGAACTCTGGGCTTCCGTCCCGGTGCAGGTGGCACCGCCCTTGGCAGAAGAAGCTCCGCCACCACCTGTCCTTCCCGTACCAGAACCCGCGAAAGTAGCGCCCGTGGTCTCCAACGCTGACATCGCCTTGGAGCGCGAAAGGGAACGCAAAGCCAAAGAGAAGTTGATCAAGGAAAAACTGGACAAAGAAAAACGCGACAAAGAGAGGTTGGTGCTGGAGAAAAAAGCTGCTGACGAAAAGAAGCAAAAAGAACTGGCAACTCAAAAAGCCGAACAACTCAAAGCACAGCAAGAAAATAAGCTGGCAGACAAGCGCCGTCAAGAAAACATCCAGCGCATGACCGGCCTGGCCGGGGCCAGCGGTGGGCCGTCCGCCACCGGTACCGCCTTGAAATCTGCCGGGCCATCGGTCAGCTACGCCGGACGCATCATTGCCCGCATCAAGCCCAACATCGTGTTCACCGAAGAAATTGTTGGCAATCCCAAAGCGGATGTTGAAGTCCGTACGTCGCCCGATGGCACCATCGTCGGACGCAAGCTGGTGAAGTCCAGCGGCAACAAGGCTTGGGACGAAGCGGTGCTCAAAGCCATTGACAAGACCGAAGTGCTGCCGCGTGATGTGGACGGGCAAGTTCCATCAACCTTGACGATTGGTTTCACACCTCGTGATTGATGCGTGGCAAGCTACTATTTAAATAGCTGATCACGCATGTTTTTAAACGGCTTCAAGCCGTTTAATACTTAAACGTTACTCATAAACAATCGCCGCACGCCCCTGATCGGCCTGCGCCATCCACCCGGCCAAGGCCGCATCGGTGGGGAAGAACTTGGCGTCTTCGCCCAGTTGCAATTCGGCTGACGCTGACAAGCCAGACGCCTGACGCTGCAAGCTCAGGCGCACACCCAGGCCGCGCAGCAGCTCGCCCTGCTCAGTCATCTCTTTGCGGGGTGGCGAGTCGGCCACTAGGCGTGCAATGTCGGGAGCCGTGCCGTTGACAGCCACGCGCAGGTACTTGCCAAAACGGCAGCGTGCGGTGGGCAAGTCCCAGACCTGATTAACGGTGAGCTGCAAGCCGCCCGAGAAGCGGTCGTTTTGCACTTTGCCCATGACGATGATGAACTCGTCGTCTTTAAAGAGGTGCTTGTTGGCGTTCATCAACTCCTCGGTCACCCGGGCGTCGATCACCATGGATTTGTCGTCCAGCTTGAACAGGCCCAGCTTGCCGCGCTGGCCGTTGATGACGCGAAAGTCGGTGATGATGCCGGCCAGCAACTGCGGCTCGCGCGTGTCGATCAAATCATCGAGCTGGCGCTTCACAAAGCGCCGCACCTCGGGCGCAACTTCATCAAACAAATGGCCCGAGAGGTAAAAGCCTACCGCCGTTTTCTCAAACGTCAGGCGCTCTTTCACACCCCAGGGCATGGCCTCTACCAGCTCAGGCTCTTGCGTGCTGGAGCCGTGGTCATCCTCGCCGCCCATGTCAAACAAACCACCTTGGTTGGCGTTGGCCACGGTGGCGCTGGCAAAGTCAAATGCACGATCGACCGAGGCGATCAGGGCTGCACGGTTGAGCTGTAGCCCGTCAAAAGCACCAGCCTTGATGAGTGCTTCGACCGTGCGTTTATTGAGCTTGCTGCGATCCACACGCACGCAAAAATCAAACAGGCTTTTGAAGGGGCCTCCTTCTTCACGCGCTTTCACAATGGCGTTGATCGCCTGCTCGCCCGTGCCTTTGACGGCACCCAAACCGTAGCGAATGACGGTGTCCGACACCGGCTCGAAACGGTGTGAACCCCGATTCACATCGGGCGGATCGAAGGTCATGCCCATCTTCAGTCCGTCTTCAAACAAGACTCTGAGCTTGTCGGTGTCACCCATCTC
>CANCAO010000022.1 GCA_947374105.1 Comamonadaceae bacterium
AGCACCGACAAAGCGCCTGACGCCGTGTTCGAGTTGGGCGTGCCCGTGCTGGGCATTTGCTACGGCATGCAGACCATGGCGCAGCAGCTCGGTGGCAAGGTAGAGGCGGGCCACAAGCGCGAATTTGGTTTTGCCGCCGTGCGCGCCCGTGGCCATACGTCGCTGCTCAAAGACATTGCCGACTTCACCACGCCCGAGGGCTACGGCATGCTTAACGCGTGGATGAGCCACGGCGACAAAGTCACTGAGCTGCCCCCAGGCTTCAAGCTCATGGCGTCCACCGACTCTTGCCCGATTGCCGGCATGGCCGACGAAGTACGCAAGTTCTACGCGGTGCAGTTCCACCCCGAAGTCACGCACACCGTGCAAGGTGCTGCGCTGCTGGAGCGCTTTGTCATTGGCATCTGCGGCGCACAACCCGACTGGGTGATGCGCGACCATATCGCTGAAGCGGTCGCACTCATCCGCCAGCAGGTGGGTGATGAAGAGGTGATTTTGGGTCTGAGCGGTGGTGTGGATTCGTCCGTTGCCGCAGCATTGATCCACCGTGCCATTGGCGACCAACTCACTTGCGTGTTTGTCGATCATGGCCTGCTGCGCCTGAATGAAGGCGACATGGTGATGGACATGTTTGTGGGCAAGCTGCACGCCAAAGTCATTCGCGTGGATGCGGCAGATCAGTTTCTCGGGCATCTGGCCGGCGTGAGCGACCCGGAGGCCAAGCGCAAGATCATCGGGCGTGAGTTTGTAGAGGTTTTTAAGGCGCAAGCCGCCTTATTGACAGCGTCAGGCGCTAGTAAAAAAGGAGCAAAGTGGTTGGCCCAAGGCACCATTTATCCTGATGTGATTGAGTCCGGCGGTGGTAAGGGCAAGAAGGCCGTCACCATCAAGAGTCACCACAACGTGGGTGGCCTGCCCGAGCAACTGGGTCTCAAATTGCTGGAGCCGCTGCGTGACCTGTTCAAAGACGAGGTGCGCGAACTGGGCGTTGCGCTGGGCCTGCCACACGGCATGGTCTATCGCCACCCCTTCCCAGGCCCCGGCCTGGGTGTGCGCATCTTAGGTGAGGTCAAAAAAGAGTACGCCGACCTGCTGCGCTGCGCCGACGCCATCTTCATCGAAGAGCTGCACAATTTCAAAGACGAAGCAACAGGAAAAAACTGGTACGAACTGACCAGCCAAGCCTTCACCGTCTTCCTGCCTGTCAAGAGCGTTGGCGTGATGGGCGATGGCCGCACCTACGACTACGTGGTGGCCCTGCGCGCCGTGCAGACCAGCGACTTCATGACCGCCGACTGGGCAGAGTTACCCTACGCGTTGCTGAAGAAAGTGTCAGGGCGCATCATCAACGAAGTGCGTGGCATCAACCGCGTGACCTACGACGTGTCGAGCAAGCCACCTGCCACCATTGAGTGGGAATGAAGACCCGTTCTGAGGCATAAATCTTCAAAGCAGAGGCCCTTGGCTTAACGTCTCGCTCGCAGGGCCGAGCTTGCCTTTGTGTAGCCGCGTCGGTGCCAGGCCGGTCGTTCGCTTGCTGGGCGTTGCGCGGCATATTCGGTGTCGGCGGCTAGATCTTCGATGAGTCGAGTGATGAAATCAATGAATGCGCAAGCAATGGGGGAGCGTCTCGCATTGGCCTTGTACAGCAAGTTGATGGGTGGGCCGCCTTGGGTTTCCCAGTCCAGCAGCACCGGGACTAAGCGGCCACTGCGCAGGTAGTTGAGCGTCGTTACTTCGCTGAATCGGCCCACGCCTTCGCCGCCCAAAACGGCGTCGAGAATCACTTCGCGGGCATTGCTCTGCAACCACCCATTCACGGGAACAGCTACATGGGTGTCGTCACGCTTGAACTCCCAAAGGTCAAGCAAGATACCTGCTGGGTTGCGCATGAGGATGCATTTGTGTTTCCGCAATTCATCGGGATGTTGAGGCACACCATAAAGAGACCAGTAGTCTGGGGACGCCACGATTAAGCTGCGCGCCAAGCCGAGGACACGGTGCACATGGTCTTGCGTTTTCTCAGGCCAACCGTGCAGCAACAAGACGTCGGCCATTTCGGCATCGGCATCACTCATGCGGTGAACTGTGCGCACGTCCAACTTGATTTGTGGATACAAGGCATGAAAACGGCTCAGTTTGGGCAGCAAGATGTGCAGCGCCATTTGCGAATGGAGGGCCACCACAAGATTGCCGCTCAGCCCGTCGGTGTTGCGGGTGATGGCGGCTTCGGCTTCTTGTAGGTCGTCCAGAATGAGGCGACAACGATCCAGGTATTCGCCACCGTTCTGAGTCAGTAGAACGCCTTTGCTACTGCGTGCAAACAGTTTGGCACCCAGCTCACGCTCGAGTGCTCCCAACATCTTTTGCACGGCAGGCACACTGACCTCTAGCCGATGCGCGGCTTGGGTCAGACTGCCTTCCTCTGCAATCGCCACGAAATAAGTCAATCCACGCAACTTGTCCATGCCTGATTTCCCGTCTGTGGGTTTGACAAGCCCCTTCACACGGAGTGCAAGAGGACTTGCGAAAGATGATCGCCGCCCCGTATTAACCGTGGGTTAACACCAGACTTTACCGGAAATGTATTCCCAAGCAAGGAGCGAAAATTTAGACTCACATCACTTTGAACACCTTCTTGAAGGGGAATGCGATGAAAAAGTGGAACCGTCGAGAGTGTCTTAGGGCTGCATCGCTGGGCTTGGTCTTGTCGCCATTGACGGGGCTGGCGCAAAGCACAGCGAATTTTCCGAATCGACCCATCAAGATCATTGCCCCGGTTCCGGCCGGTGGCGCATCTGACACGGCTGCACGTGTTGTTGCGCAAGCCTTAGGCGCATCGTTGGGGCAGCCGGTGATTGTTGACAATCGGCCTGGGGCTAATGGGCTGCTGGCTATCCAGACCCTGTTGGCGGCCCCTGCCGATGGGCATACGTTGCTGTGGACCTTGTCCTCTATGGCGGGGCTGCCCATGCTGATGAAAAGTGCGCCCATCAAGTCCCTGGCGGACTTGATGCCGGTGTCGCAGGTGGTCAATCTTGTCTATGGTGTTTACCTCAATCCGACAGTGCCCGCCAAAAATATCGCGGAACTGACGGCATATCTGAAGGCCAACCCGGGCAAGCTTAACTACGCGACGGGGCCACTGGGTGAGTACATGATGGCTGCGCATTACCTCAAGGCCACCGGTACGCAGGCGGCCCGGATTCCCTACAAGGGCGGCGCGCAAATCATGCCGGACCTGATCACCGGGCAGGTTCAGCTTAACTTTGGCCCACTCGCAGCAGGCTTGCCCCACGTGCGTGCGGGTAAGCTCCGGTTGCTGGCCACAGTGCCCCAACGAATGTCGGGTGTGCAGGATGTGCCGTCTTTGAATGAAGCCGGTATCCCGACCGAAGACATCCCCTTGTGGAACGGCTTGATGGCGCCACCCAACACGCCACGGGAGATCGCTTCGCGCATCGCTATGGAGGTGGCCAAGGCTTTGAAAAATCCGGAGTTGCTGAAGTCATTGGAAGCCCAGGGGCTGATGGCCATAGGGGGCTCGCCGGAGGCGATGAGTCACGCCATTCAATCGGCAACCCAATCTTGGCACCATTTCATTCGTGACTACGATATTCCGCAGGAGTAAGCGGGAGCCGCAGCACGTTCGCAGCACGCACCAAGCCAGGCGTTTGATCGAGCGACTGTTGATAACGCTTTGGTGATCGATGACCTTGCTGCTTTGTCGACATGGCAGACGACCAAGCGCTTGGTCAATGTAGGGGGCGAGCATGGTGAGTTGGCGTGCCGTGGCACACACCGATCTCAGCATGCTTGCCGGACTGGACGGGCTAGAGCGCACGTTCGACGACTTTCCGAGGATGCTGCACTCCACAGGGTTTGAGGTGGTGCGCATGGATCAGAGTCAGAACACACCACTCTTCTCATAGGTTGAATAATGAGCTATCGTAAACCCCGAATCGGGCCAGAAAATTTACCCACACAGTCAGTGAGGTGTAAGTGCGGGAATTGATAGTCGCGGCTTGTTTTGATTGTCAACTCCAGAAAGTAACCCATGAGTGCATCTAGCTCCGCCATTGAGTCTGTTTTGGTTGAAAACCGCGTTTTCCCACCTTCTGAGGCCACAGTCAAGTCGGCACGTATCTCAGGCATGGACGGCTACAACGCACTATGTGCCGCCGCTGAAAAAGACTTTGAGGGGTTTTGGGCTGAACTGGCGCGTGACAACGTGCTCTGGAGCAAGCCCTTTACCCGTACGCTGGATGAGTCCAACGCGCCCTTCTATCAATGGTTTGACGACGGCGAACTCAACGCCAGTGCCAATTGCCTGGACAAGCACATGGGCACGCCGACCGAGAATAAAACTGCCATCATTTTTGAAGCTGATGGCGGCGAGGTCGTCAAGGTCACTTACAAGGAATTACTGGCCCGCGTGAGCCAGTTTGCCAACGCGCTAATCGCCCACGGCATTCAAAAGGGTGACCGTGTGCTGGTGTACATGCCCATGACCGTGGAGGGTGTGATTGCCATGCAGGCCTGCGCCCGCATTGGTGCAACCCATAGCGTAGTTTTTGGTGGCTTCAGCGCCAAGGCCTTGCAAGAGCGCATCATTGATGCCGGGGCTGTGGCAGTGATCACCGCCAATTTCCAGATGCGCGGTGGCAAAGAGTTGCCACTCAAAGCTATTGTTGACGAAGGCCTGGCCATGGGCGGCTGTGAGTCCATCAAGAACGTGTTTGTGTACGAGCGTACCCCCACCGCCTGCAGCATGGTGGCTGGCCGCGACAAAACTTTTGGTCAAGCGATGGTGGGGCAAAGCACCATTTGCGCCCCCGTTGCCGTGGGTGCCGAACATCCGCTGTTCATCCTCTACACCTCGGGCTCCACCGGCAAACCCAAGGGGGTGCAGCACGCCACGGGCGGCTATTTGTTGTGGGCCAAGCTCACGATGGACTGGACCTTTGACCTGCGCGCTGACGATGTGTTCTGGTGCACGGCTGACATCGGCTGGATCACCGGCCACACTTACGTTGCCTACGGCCCGCTGGCTGCGGGTGCCACGCAAATCATCTTTGAAGGCGTGCCCACCTTCCCGAATGCCGGTCGCTTCTGGCAGATGATTGAGCGCCACAAGTGCTCTATTTTTTACACCGCGCCCACGGCGATTCGCTCGCTGATCAAACTGGCCGAAGCTGATGCATCGGTACATCCTGATCGCTCTGATTTGTCCAGTTTGCGCATTCTGGGTTCTGTGGGTGAGCCCATCAACCCTGAGGCCTGGATGTGGTACTACAAGAACGTGGGCGGTGAGCGTTGCCCGATTGTGGATACCTTCTGGCAGACCGAAACGGGTGGCCACATGATCACGCCCCTGCCGGGTGCCACGCCGCTCGTGCCGGGCTCGTGTACCTTGCCGCTGCCGGGCATCATGGCCGCTATCGTGGACGAGGTGGGCAATGACGTCCCCAATGGCTCCGGCGGCATGCTGGTTGTCAAACGGCCCTGGCCTTCGATGATTCGCACCATTTGGAACGACCCTGAACGCTTTAAAAAGAGCTACTTCCCTGAGGAAATGGGGGGCACCTTGTATCTGGCGGGCGACGGTGCAGTGCGCAGTGCAGATCGCGGCTACTTTCGCATCACTGGCCGCATTGATGACGTGCTGAACGTTTCCGGCCACCGCATGGGCACAATGGAAATTGAATCGGCACTGGTAGCAAAAACCGACTTGGTAGCTGAGGCTGCTGTGGTAGGGCGCCCGGATGACCTGACGGGTGAGGCGATCTGTGCCTTCGTGGTGCTCAAGCGCCCCCTGCCCACGGGTGATGAAGGTAAGCAATTAGCCAAAGAGCTGCGTGACTGGGTGGCCAAAGAGATTGGCCCCATCGCCAAGCCCAAGGACATCCGCTTTGGCGAAAACCTGCCTAAGACGCGCTCAGGAAAAATCATGCGCCGTTTGCTGCGTTCCATTGCCAAAGGTGAAGCGATCACTCAAGACACCAGCACGCTGGAAAATCCAGCCATCTTGGGCCAATTAGGCCAAGCGTATTAAGACCTTGCTTGGGTGAGGTCTAGGGAGGGTCAAGACTTCGCCTCAAGACTTCGCAATAGGCAGTTGAATTCGAGCGGACAAGCCGCTGGAAGATCGGTTGGCAAGGGTTAGCTTGCCGCCCATGCGCTGGAGAGTTTTCTCAACAATGGACAGGCCCAACCCCGCCCCGGTTGCGGCCGTTCTTGCCGAGTCACCCCGGAAAAATGGTTTGGTCAAGTTAGCCAAGTGGCCGGGTTCAACGCCGGGGCCCGAGTCCCGTACCCTGATTAATGCCCATTTTCCACGGGTGCGTGTGGCAATGTCCACAATTGACACACCAAAATCAGCTGATTTTCCATACCGTCTTGCATTTTCAAAGAGATTGGAAAATACGCGCCCTAACTCCACCTCATCGGCCTGAACAAGGATGTTCTCAGGTAAATCCAGATTGAAATGCATGTCTGGGCGATCTTTGAATGCATAGAGGCAGTTGTGAATCACCTCATTCAAGTTCACTGGCTCGAGTTTTACGTGGTCGGGTCGCGCATAGTCCAGAAACTTGTCAATGATGGCATCAAGCTGCTCAATGTCGGCAGCCATGTGTTCGCGCGCATCGGTATCGCTCACACTCATCTCGGTTTCCAGTCGCAGCCGGGCTAGAGGTGTTCGTAGGTCGTGTGAAATCCCTGCCAGCATGATCGCCCGATCTTGCTCAATTTTCGCAAGGCGTTGTGCCATTCGGTTGAAGCCAATGTTGACCTGCCGAATCTCATTGGTGGATGCGTGCTCGTCCAGTTGGCTCGCTACAAAATCGCCTTCGCGCACCCGGCTGGCCGCAAACGATAGCTCTTTCAGTGGGCGATTGATCAGGCGGGCTAGAAGGGCTGCACCAGCAAGCGACAAAATGGCGGCAGAAATCAGCCAGACCAGCCAGGTTTCGCTGGCCGTTTGCTTGAAGCGGGCGTGATCCGTCAGCATCCAGTAGTTGTCACCGTCAATATCAAAACCCACCCACAATCCACGTTTGCTGTTCACGCTGTCGGCCACTATGGTGCCCGGTCCGAGGCGCTGGCGTAACTCGGCTGAAATGCGTTTACTCAAGGTGTCATCGTCAAAAGGGTCGTAGCGGTCTGTTGGCTCGCGGGGAACAATGCGCACGCCCTCTTGATCGGTCATGGTTTTCAACAAAGACGTGCGTGCAATGGCGTCGGCGTGAACCAAGCCAGCTCGGCTCAGATTGACCAGTGATGCGATTTGTTGTGCCGTTTGGGTGGCACGTGGCTCGAACTCCAGCGCACGCAAGGTTTGTAGCCAGGCCAAGATGCTGCCGAACAGCAGAATCGCGATCAGGAAAAAAGTTCGCCAGAAGAGGCTGAGGCGAAACTGAAACGTCATGCCTTGCACAGCCCCCCATTCGAGCGCAGCCGACATGGTCTCCAGCGGGGCCTGGTTGGTGAGCTCTGCCGCCGCTGTGTCGCTGGGTGAAGCTTTGTTCCAGCTCAATTTACACCGTCCGGGACAAAGACATAGCCGACGCCCCAGACGGTCTGGATGTAGCGTGGTGAGGCAGCATCAACCTCCACTAACTTTCGCAGACGAGAGACTTGCACATCCAGGCTGCGGTCAAACGGTTCAAACTCTCGCCCTCGTGCCAGCTGAGCTAGTTTTTCTCGTGACAAGGGTTGGCGCGGGTGGCGAACCAAGGTCTTGAGCATGGCAAATTCACCTGTGGTCAAAGGCATTTCTTCCGAGTCTTTGCGCAGCGTGCGCGAACCCAGATCAAACGTGAACGGCCCAAAACTCACCACTTCGTTTTCGTTGGAGGGGGCACCGGGAACCTCAGTTGGGGGGCGACGGCGCAAAACAGCATTGATCCGGGCCAGCAGCTCACGCGGATTGAAGGGCTTGCCCAGATAGTCGTCGGCTCCCACCTCCAGGCCGACGATGCGATCCACATCCTCAACCTTGGCCGTCAGCATGATGATGGGAGTTCTCTCGTTGGCTGCGCGCAGGCGTCGGCAAATTGATAAGCCATCTTCGCCAGGCATCATGAGGTCCAAGACAATCAAGTCAACACTCTCACGGAGCAAAATGCGCGTCAAAGATTTTCCATCTTCAGCGAGGAAGACCTCAAAGCCTTCTTGCGTCAGATAGCGACGCAGCAAATCCCTGATTCGGGCGTCATCATCTACGATCAAAATCTTGTCGACACGGTTGCTGGATTGAGTCATTTTGTGTGTCCAATGAATATGTAACAGAGCCTATTTTGACGCGCAAAATTGCAGTAGAGCCTCATTTTTGACCGACTTTGACACACTGTTACAAAACTAGGCGAGACTTGAGAGCAGGCACCCGGAACAATGTAAACGCGTGTTGGTTACTCTGCGTTAAATGGCGACTATGAAATTTATTTGTCTATTCAGCTTACTTTGCTCCTTGACCTTTCAGGCTTTTGCGGACGAGGGGGAAATGAATCGTGCAGCACCTCAAGAGGCGGCTGACAAAGCTGCGCAACGTGAACATCGACGACTGGAGTTGCGCAGCACCCTTAAACAACCTCGTGAGGCACAGAGGCAAGGTGATCCAAGAAAACAGTTTTCTGAGCAAGATCGCCATGCGTTACGTCAGCAGGTGCGTCAGCAACAGGATGCTGGAAAATAACGGCCATGACTAGCCGCCTGCTTAAGCTTCTGGGACTGCTGCTGGTCCTTATCAGTACATCGTCCTTGCATGCCGAACACGTGATGTCGGAGCAAAGGCTGACGCGAGAGCAGGCACGTCACTTTCTTGTCCGTACGGGTTTTGCACCCACGCAAGCGCAGGTTGATCACATCACGGGTCAGACGATTCAGCAGGCCGTGTTCAGCACCTTGGCCCAAGCCCAGGCGGGTCGGACGGGTCAGCCACCTCCCGCCTTTGTGTCTGGCCCATCAGTCACGCCCTTGAACTTGCTAAAGACGCAGGAAGAAAGGCAGGCCGCACGTCAGCAGCAAATGCGCGAAGGCATGGAGATCAAGACCTGGTGGATGCGCGAGATGATTGAAACCAGTACACCTCTGCAAGAGCGCATGGTGCTGTTCTGGCACAACCACTTTGCCACCTCACAACAAAAAGTGGTGCGCTCCCAGGCCATGTGGGCCCAGCACCAGTTGCTGCGCATCCATGCCATGGGAAGCTTCTCGACCCTTTTGCACGCCTTGGCCAAAGATCCCGCAATGTTGGTCTACCTGGACGGTGCTAACAGCCGCAAGGAAGCCCCTAACGAGAATTTTGCACGTGAAGTGATGGAGCTCTTTACCCTTGGCGAGGCCAGCCAAGGCGGCGGGTACAGCGAGCAAGACATTCGTGAAGCGGCCCGTGCCTTTACCGGTTGGAGCATCGAGCGAGAAGATTTCAGTTTTAAATTCCGCCCTGGGTTTCATGACCAGGGACTGAAAACGGTGATGGGTCACAGCGGTAATTTTGATGGTGATGCTGTTTTGGATGTATTACTGGCTCAACCTGCGGCTGCGCGCTTCATCGTGACTAAGCTATGGAAAGAATTCGTCTCTATGACACCTGATGCCACAGACGTCGTGCGAATTGCTGCACAGTTTCAACGCAGCAATTACGACATCGCGACGGTATTGAGAGAGTTGCTTCTGACGGATGCGTTTTGGAACCCTGCCAACCGAGGTGTCCTGATTAAATCGCCGATTGAACTCGTGGTTGGCACGGTGCGGCAATTTGGATTTGACGTCTCGGAGCCTTTGCCTTTGGTGACGAAGGCTGCGCAGCTCGGCCAAAATCTCTTGATGCCACCTAACGTGAAAGGTTGGCCGGGTTATACCGACTGGATCAACGCCACAAGCCTGATGGAGCGCAAACGCTTTACTGAGCAAATTTTTCGTTCAATCGAGAGCAAAGCTCCGAGGTCTAATGTGACCGCCATGACACAGCGCGTCCGTTTTGATCCGGATCGTTGGCTTTCCGACTATGGTGCGCACGCTGATCGTGAACCCACTGCGAATGAAAAAAAACGCATTGAAACCGCGGTGCTGGCCGTACCCGCCACCCAGACCATTGCGGCAGGCACGGTGGGCGTGGCTTACCTGCGCAGCCTCACGCTGGACCCGGCCTACCAGCTTAAATAAGCCCGACCGCATGCACCGCAGACAACTTCTCCATTACTTCAGCAGCGCCACCAGTGCTGCCTTGCTGGGGGCTCATGCGCCAGGTTGGGCCGAAGGCGTAGCGCAGCGCGCGGCCAGCTTGAGCGACCGCGTTCTGATTCTGATCGAACTCAAAGGCGGCAATGACGGACTCAATACCGTCATCCCCTACGCCGACAGCCGGTACACACAATTGCGTGGCTCGATTGCCATCCCTCACGACGAGATTATTCGCTTGGATGAGCGCAGCGGACTTCACCCGGAGCTCAAAGCTTTGATGCCAATGTGGGAGCAGGGTGAGCTGGGCATTGTGCAAGGCGTGGGTTATCCGCAGCCCAATCTGTCGCACTTTCGTTCGATTGAAATTTGGGAGACCGCATCCCGTGCTAACGAGTACCTGGATGAAGGCTGGATCACCCGGGCGATGAAAGCCGGGCTAAGTCGTCAGGCAAATTTCACAAGCGAAGGCGTGCTGATTGGCAGCAGCGCCTTGGGCCCGCTGTCTGGTGCGCGGGCGGTCACGCTGACTAACCCCGATGCCTTTTTGAATCAAGCCCGTTTCGCACATAACGGGGAAGGGCGGGTGCAGAGTGCGGGCAACGCCGCACTGCAACACCTGCTCCAGGTTGAGGGCGATGTGAGCCAAGCCGCCCAAGGGCTGCGTGCCGAACGTTTTAATTTCAACACTGGATTTCCACAAAGTGCTTTTGGCAACCATGTCAGCGCCGCCTGTCAGGTTGTTGCCTCTCAAAAAGGGCGAGCAGGTGTGCCTGTTATCACGCTCACGTTGGGCAGCTTTGATACACATCAAAATCAGTTGGGCACTCACGCCAATTTGCTGCGGCAACTGGCCGAAGGCTTGGTTGCCTTGAGAAATGGCCTGTTGGAGCTGGGTGCCTGGGAGCGCACCCTGGTGATGACCTTCAGTGAGTTTGGTCGACGGCCCCGACAAAATAACTCCAATGGAACGGACCATGGCACGGTGGCCCCGCATTTCGTGGCGGGTGGGTTGGTGCGTGGTGGTTGGCATGGGCAAGCTCCGGATTTAGGCCAGTTAGATGCCTCGCAAAACCTTCAGTACACCACCGACTTTCGCCAGATCTACACCACAGTGGCAAAGGATTGGTGGGGCGTGAGCGCGCAGGACGTGGTTCGTGGACGGTTTGAACCACTCAAGTTCCTTCGGACTTGATGTCGATGAATCAGCGTTAGTTTTTTTAGGAGATTATTTTTGAAACATGCTTCAAAATCAATAGCTGCTTACGCTCTAATTTGTTGGTCTGCAGCCTGTTTTTCTCAACAAATGGCTGTTCAGAATCTACAAAATGTGGTGCAGCTCTCAGCCAGTGCCGCCGTTGATGTGGCTCAGGACCTTATGGTTTTTAGCATGAGCACCACACGCGATGGGTCGGACGCCAGCGCCGTGCAAACCCAACTCAAATTGGCGCTAGAGGCTGCTTTGAGTGAGGCCAAAAAAGTGATCAACTCGGGGCAACTCGATGTCAAAACCGGACAGTTCAGCCTGTCCCCGCGCTATGGCCGTGAGGGCAAGATCAACGGTTGGCAAGGCACGGTGGAGATGGTCATGGAAGGCCGTGATTTTGAAAAAATCAGCAGCACGGCGGGCAAAATTCAGAGCCTGTCGGTGGCTGGCGT
>CANCAO010000023.1 GCA_947374105.1 Comamonadaceae bacterium
GTGGGTTTTGGCCCCTGCGGCATTTTTGCAGCGCTGATCTTGGCCCAAATGGGCTTCAAGCCCATTGTGCTGGAGCGCGGCAAGCCTGTGCGTGAACGCACGCAGGACACCTGGGGCCTGTGGCGCAAACACGTGCTACAGCCCGAGTCCAACGTGCAGTTTGGCGAAGGCGGTGCGGGCACGTTCTCGGACGGCAAGCTGTACAGCCAAATCAAGGACCCGCGCCATTTGGGGCGCAAGGTGATGAACGAATTTGTCTTGGCCGGTGCACCGGAAGAAATTTTATTTGAAGCCCACCCGCACATTGGCACCTTCAAGCTGGTCAAGGTTGTGGAGACCATGCGTGCGCAGATCATCGCGCTGGGCGGGGAGATTCGCTTTCAACAACGCGTGGTGGATGTGACGCTGGACACGCTCCCCCCAACACAAAATGATCCGCACCCGGCTAAGCAATTGCGCAGCCTGAAAGTGCTAGACACGGCCAGCGGCAACACCTATGAGTTACCGACCTCGCACGCCGTGATGGCCTTGGGCCACAGTGCGCGCGACACCTTTGCCGCCCTGTTTGATCGCGGCGTGGCCATGCAGGCCAAGCCCTTCTCTATTGGCTTTCGCATCGAGCATCCACAAGGCCTGATTGACCGGGCGCGCTGGGGCCGCCATGCGGGCCACCCGGCACTGGGCGCGGCCGACTACAAGCTGGTGCACCATGCGCGTAATGGCCGCTCGGTCTACAGCTTTTGCATGTGCCCCGGCGGCACGGTGGTGGCCGCCACGTCAGAGCCGGGCCGCGTGGTCACCAACGGCATGAGCCAGTACTCGCGCAACGAGCGCAACGCCAATGCGGGCATCGTGGTGGGCATTGAACCGCCTGACTACGCGCAGGGCTTGGATGACGCCAACGACTGGCAGGCGGCGTTTGGTGAGGGACAAGGCCTGCGTTATGCACACGAGGCTGAAGCCTTAACTCACGGTCTATCTGTCGAGTCCAAGTCCTTAACGCATCAATTTTCCAAGCATCACCCCCTGTCTGGCATCGTCTTGCAGCGCAAGCTTGAATCGCAAGCCTATGTACTGGGCGGTAGCAACTACGAGGCCCCAAGCCAGTTGGTGGGGGACTTTATTGCCGATCAAGCCTCTACTGCGCTGGGCAGCGTTGAGCCCTCCTACAAACCGGGCGTCAAACTTGGTAGCCTATCAAGCGCCCTGCCAGGCTATGCGATTGAAGCAATTCGCGAAGCCCTGCCAAGCTTCGGACGCAAAATCAAAGGGTTCGACCAGACCGATGCGGTACTGACCGGAGTGGAAACTCGCACATCATCCCCACTGCGCATTCCGCGTGGCGATGATTTTCAAAGCGACAACGTACGCGGCTTGTACCCAGCAGGTGAAGGTGCAGGCTATGCAGGAGGTATCTTGTCAGCCGGGGTAGATGGCATCCGGGTAGCCGAAGCACTGGCGCTTGATCTGCTCACCAATCACCAACATTGAGGGATCGGTCTGCTACACCCTGTGAAATATGTGCGTCATCTTTCGTCCACCGTCTCTAGTTGTCGACTCTGCCAAGTCGCATGAAATTCAGCAAATGCTGTGGCGGTCATAGGTGCAGCAATGTGATAACCCTGCGCCTCATCGCAACCTAACACCCGCAAAGCCGACATCAAACCTTCGGACTCAACGCCTTCGGCAATTGTTTTGAGGTTCAAACTCTTAGCCATTTGGATAATGGCGCGTACGATGGCAATGTCGTCGGTATTGGTCGACAAGTCACGAATGAAGGATTGGTCGATTTTCAGTTTATCCACATCAAATCGTTTGAGGTAAGACAGGCTTGAGTAGCCCGTACCGAAATCATCAATAGACAGTGTCACACCTAAGCGCTTTAGCTGCTGAACCGTGTTGAGCACCAACTCAGTGTCGTGAATCAACACCGACTCTGTGAGCTCCAACTCCAAATAACGTGCTTCAAGGCCGGAGGCTTGCAAGGCATGAATCACCGTTTTCTCGACATCGCTACGGCGAAATTGAACTGACGAGAGATTGACCGCCATCGCCAAGGCAGGCAGTCCCGCTTTTCTCCAAGCCACAGCTTGACGGCAGGCCTCATGAATGACCCACTCACCAATGGGAACGATCAGTTCGCTGGATTCAGTCACAGGGATAAATTTCGCAGGTGAAATCATGCCGTGCTCAGGGTCATTCCAACGAATCAGCGACTCCACCCCAATCACCTGATCTGTAATCAGGTCAATTTGGGGTTGGTAATACAGCGTGAATTCCTTGCGCTCAATGGCTTGACGCATGCCATTCTTCATTCTCAAGTGTTCAACGGCCTCGGTATTCATCTGCTCGTCAAAGTAGCGGTAGTGCTCATTGCCCCCTTCTTTGGCTCTGTACATGGCCGTGTCGGATTTTTTCAGCAACGTCTCGAAATCTTTGCCGTCAATCGGGTAGATCGACACGCCAATTGAGGCAGATGTAGTGAGCTTATGACCATCCAACTCAAACACAGTGTGCAATCGTTCACGGATCATGCGCAGCACCGGCGTGATGGCTTCGCGACCTCGCAGGTCGGCGAGCACGATCATGAACTCATCACCACCCTGCCGGCTGATGGTGTCGCCACCCCGAACGCACTGCGCCAGTCGTTCGGCAACACCAATGAGCAAGGCGTCACCCACCGCATGACCCAATGAGTCGTTAATGGTCTTGAAGCTGTCCAAGTCCAAAAACAAGAGTGCGACTTGCCCCCCAGAACGATCAGCATGAGCCACGGCTTGATGAAAACGGTCTAGCAGCAGTAAGCGATTGGGCAGTCCAGTAAGTACGTCGCGGTAAGCCAAAAATTCAATTTGCGACTCGGATGCTTTGCGGTCCGTGATATCCAACGCAATAGTCAAAAAACCGTCAATCTCGCCTGAATGGTGGCGCAAGGGCGTCGACGTATTGCTCAAGTCAAACAAAGTACCATCGCGTTTTTTGCGCTGGGTCTCGTAGAGAAGAATGCTCTCCCCGTTCAAAACGCGCAAGCGAAAGCTCTCACTTTCTTTGATTTTGTCGATAGGCACCGTGGGAAGCGTCTTTCCCATGAGTTCTGCCTCACTCCAACCAAACAAACGCTCCGCTGCGGGATTTAAGTGTTTGACAAACCCTTTGTGATCACGCACGTACATGGCAAAAGGGGAACTCTCAAAAACCGCCTGACTGAAGTTTTGCTCGACGAGCAGGGTCTGGTTGGCTCTGTTGAGCGCCTCAACTGCTGCCAGTTGAAGTCGCCAAGCCCTGCGAATGAACAAGAACAAGACCAGCGTGGACAAGACGAACAGGGCCGTCAGTACTGCGGTTTTGAGAACCTCGATTCGCCAAGGTGCCAGATAATCGTGCGTTGCGCGCCCCACGCTGATGCTCAGAGGGAAAGAATTGATTTGGCGGTAAAAAAACACGCGCTCAATGCCATCCACCGCAGAAGCTTTCGTATAAAACCCCTCCGTCCGTCCTGACTCCAGCAGTGCTTGCAATGCGCTCAAGTTGAATTTTTTTCCAATCACCGACTCATCTATCTTGTCGCCCAGACTGCGAACGATGATGCGCTGTTCTGAATCAAACAAGGTGAAGGAGCCGCCGGGCCCCGTGGCCAATGCGGCGTAATCACGGGTAAATCTGCTCAGGGGAACGACTGCAAACGCTACCCCCGCAAAGCTCCCATCTGCCCTACGGATACCTCTAGCCAAGTTGATGCTCCACGCACCAGAAATTCTCCCCGCCACAGGTGTAGACACCACCAAGCCTGATGCAGCTTGATCACGCAATTTTAAAAAATAATCGCGCTCCGCTATGGACTCCGAACCGGCGACTGGCGTATCTAGGCCCAGGGTCACCAAGCCTTGGACATCGGCCACTCTCAAGGCCGCAAGATCCGGGGACGCAAACTGGAGTTGTGTGATCAGGCGTTCAAGTGATCTCTCGTCTCGACTCCCGCTCCGCAGCTGCAACTCTTTCTCATTAACCAAGAGTTGCAGTTTAAGATCAATGGAGTGCATTGAGTCCGTGATGTCATGCTCCAGCAACTGGGCAAGATTCTGGGTTTCCACCGCCGCGTTATCGCCGTATTTAACCCGGCTTTGCGAGATCGACATAAACGCCAAGCCAATTACCAGCAGGTTCAACAAAATCAAACCAATGAACGCACGCTGAATCGAATCGATTGAAGCTAGACGACCTCGCCAAAAAGAACGTAGAAGTTCGAATTTGACGATTCTCATGCTCAACTCAGCGCGGCGTATGTTGAAGTGCAGCTATGCGGTCTTCAATAGGAGGGTGTGTCGAGAACCATTGACCGATGCCTCCTGCAATGCCCATGGCTGCCATGCTCTTGGGCAGCTCTGCCGGATGCAATCCGCCCAGGCGGGCCAGCGCATTGACCATGGGTTGACTCCGGCCTAAGAGTTGAGCTGACCCGGCATCAGCACGAAACTCACGCTGGCGGCTGAACCAGGCCACCACGATGGCGGCCAAAAAACCAAGCAAAATGTCCAGCACAAAAGTAGTGACCATGTAGCCGATGCCAGGGCCACTGTCGCGGCTGTCACCTTTGCGCAAAAAGCTGTCCACCGCATAACCGATCACGCGGCTGAGAAAAACCACAAAGGTGTTCATCACTCCCTGAATCAACGCCATGGTCACCATGTCGCCATTGGCGACGTGGGCGATCTCGTGGCCGATGACAGCCTCAACCTCTTCACGCGTCATGCCCGCAAGCAGGCCCGTGGACACAGCTACCAGCGCGGAATTTTTAAAGGCTCCCGTAGCAAAGGCATTGGGCTCGCCTTCAAAAATACCAACCTCGGGCATGCCGATGCAGGCCTTGTCAGCTAGGCGGCGAACCGTCTCCACGATCCAGGCTTCGTCAGCGGATTGCGGTTGCGCAATCAGACGCACTCCGCAACTCCACTTAGCCACCGGCTTACTTATAAGTAGGGAAATCAGCGCGCCGCCAAACCCCATGATGAGGGCATAGCCCAGCAAGGCCGACAGGTTCAACCCATTGGCGGTGAGGTAGCGGTTGACGCCCAGCAAATTAGCAACCAAGCCCAATACCAGCACCACAGCCAGATTGGTCAGCACAAACAGAATGATTCGTTTCATTTCACCTCTCCTGATCAAAGGCAAACAAGGCCATCCAGCACACGACTTTCCCCAGAAGGGTGAATATTACACGTCATTTTGCGAGAGGTACAACGTCGAATCGCGGTGCACGAAAAACTTGGGGATCGACATAAAACAACGGATCTTGATTGGCCGCCCACCAGTGCGGAACCCCCAAGATGGGCAGAGGGGCAAACGGCTTGCTGGCCAGCTTCTGGACATTCATGTCCTGCGCCAACCAAGCATCTAGAATTGCTATCGAATCAGTAGCTGCTTGTGCACGGTATACATGGGCTGTGATCGCTTTTCTGGGTGAAACCAGCTTCTCCAGTAAAGCGTGACCAAACAGCACGAGTTGCGCCTGAGCCCACAACGGGCGCAAGTCGATAAATAGGCTTTGCCAGTCGCGCGCGATCAGCGCAGTCCACAGGGCATCGGGCGCGTGCAACAGAGCGGCGTTTTCATCGAACAAGGTCAGAGCATCGCGCACCGGCCCGCGCACAGCTTGGATGCCTGCGCTAGCAATCTGCTCGGCCTGCAAAACATTGAGCCGCCGTTTGGTCTGTGGAAAATGCACCCAACACAGACTGTTGAAGAAGTCATGCAGGTTGTCACGGGTGGGCACGCTGCCGCTGTCAAAAATGAACTGCTCGTAAGCCACGCCCTCGGGCAAGTCGCTCTGCTCAACAAAGCGAACCGGCGACAGGTTTGTGGCGTTTAAGACCTCACGCACCGACTGCCCTGCGACAACTTGCTGCGCTAGTGGCTCACCAATCTCACGGCAATATGTCAGCCAGGGGGCAGACCAGTCGATAGCCACGAATTCCGTTCGCCCTGAGCTTGTCGAAGGATTACTAGGCTTCGACAAGCTCCGGCAGAACGAGGTTTTCTCTAAACCATGCGCCACGGCAATGCGTCACCTGAACGCAGAGGTTTGAGTTGGGCATCACCGAAGGCAAAGCTTTCGGGCGGCGTCCAGGACTCGCGGCGTAGCGTGATGGTATCCGTGTTGCGCGGCAGGCCATAGAAGTCTGCTCCGTTGAAACTGGCAAATGCTTCAAGTCGGTCCAGTGTCCCTGCCGCGTCAAAGGCCTCGGCGTACATTTCGATGGCCGCATGTGCGGTGTAGCAACCGGCGCAACCCGTGGCGTGCTCTTTGAGGTGGGCAGGGTGGGGCGCACTGTCTGTGCCCAGGAAAAACTTCGAGCTACCGCTAGTTGATGCCACAACCAGAGCTTGGCGGTGCTTTTCACGCTTGAGCACGGGCAGGCAGTAGTAGTGCGGGCGAATGCCGCCAGTGAAGATGGCGTTGCGGTTGTACAGCAAATGATGCGCGGTGACGGTGGCGGCTGTGAAGCGGTCGGCATCACGCACATAGTGGGCCGCTTCTTGGGTGGTGATGTGCTCGAACACAATTTTCAGCTCAGGAAAATCACGGCGCAGGGGAATGAGCTGGGTGTCAATGAACACGGCCTCGCGGTCAAACAGGTCGATGTCGGGTGAGGTCACCTCACCGTGCACCAGGAGCAACAGACCTTCGCGTTGCATGGCTTCGAGCGTCTTATAGGTCTTGCGCAGGTCGGTGACGCCGGCGTCGCTGTTGGTGGTGGCACCGGCCGGGTAGAGCTTAAGAGCAACTACACCCGCATCTTTGGCGCGTTTGATTTCATCGGGCGGCAACAGGTCGGTGAGGTAGAGCGTCATCAAGGGCTCGAACTTCAAGCCGGCGGGAACGGCCGCACGAATGCGATCACGGTAAGCCAGCGCCTGCGCCGCCGTGGTGACGGGGGGCTTGAGATTGGGCATGATGATGGCGCGACCGAATTGTGCTGCCGTGTGCGGCACCACGGTATGCAGCGCGTCGCCATCGCGCACATGGAGGTGCCAGTCGTCGGGGCGGATGAGGGTAAGTTCGGTGATGGGGTTTTGCGTCATGCTGCTATTGTCCCAAAAGTCACCTTCACTGTTCGGTGGCAGACGTCATGCCGATGCGCATTTGCCACAAAATTCAAGCTCAATGACCCAGAATCTTGTCGAGGAAGTCTTTAGTCCGTGGCTGACGATTCTCAGGATGTCCAAAGAACTCATCCTTGGCACAATCCTCCAAAATTCGCCCTCCGACGTCGATGAAGATGACACGATTAGCGACTTTACGTGCAAAGCCCATTTCGTGCGTAACCACCATCATGGTCATGCCCTCGCCTGCAAGCTTCACCATCACGTCCAACACCTCACCTACCATCTCAGGGTCCAGCGCGGAGGTGGGCTCGTCGAACAGCATCACCATCGGATCCATGGACAGGGCGCGGGCAATAGCCACGCGCTGCTGTTGGCCACCTGAGAGCTGACCGGGGAACTTATCCTTATGCACCATCAAGCCCACGCGGTCCAGCATCTTGAGGCCACGCGTTTTGGCTTCATCAGGGCTACGGCCCAGCACCTTGACTTGGGCGAGCGTCAGGTTTTCGGTAACCGACAAATGCGGAAACAGCTCGAAGCTTTGAAACACCATACCGACGCGGGCGCGCAGCTTGGGCAAGTCGGTGTTGGGGGCATATAGGTTAACGCCATCGACCCAGATCTCACCCTTTTGGATCGGTTCAAGTCCGTTGACGGTTTTGATGAGTGTGGACTTGCCCGAACCCGATGGCCCGCAAACCACGACCACATCACCTTTGTCAATATTGACTGAGCATTCGTTCAATACTTGAACAGGTCCATACCATTTGGATACGTTTTTGATTTCAATCATGGAACAACCTCAGCGAATAATGGCAATGCGAGCTTGCAGTTTTTTCACAAACCAAGACAAGCCAAAACAAATCACAAAATAAACGACCGCAGCCAGCAAATAGGCCTCTTCTGGACGCCCATAAATCTTGCCCGCCGTGGTGAAGCCTTTGAGCAAGTCATACGCGCCAATGGCATACACCCGCGAAGTGTCCTGAAACAGGATGATGGTCTGCGTCAACAGCACCGGCAGCATATTGCGAAAGGCCTGCGGCAACACCACCAAACGCATGTTCTGCCCGTAGCTCATGCCCAGTGCCTGACCGGCAAACACCTGGCCACGCGGGATGGACTGAATGCCAGCCCGCATGATCTCGCTGAAATACGCCGCCTCAAACGCGATAAAGGTGACGAAGGCCGACAGCTCAGCACCTATCGGTCGGCCGATCATGAAGGGGATAAGCAGAAAGAACCACAAGATCACCATCACCAGTGGCACGGAGCGCATGCCGTTAACGTAGAAGGTGGCGGGCATCATCAGCACTGGCTTACCCGACAGCCGCATGAGTGCGAGCAGCGTGCCGAAAAGTATGCCGCCCAACGTGGCCACCAGCGTCAATTGCAGGCTGAACCATAAACCGCCCAACACAAATTTGCGCAGGATGTCCCAATCCAGGAAGGTAAGGTCCAAGCCCATGCTAATGCCCTCCCCCTGTGCCACCCGCAACGATAAAGCCGGGGATGGCCGCCTTCTTCTCAATCAAGGCGAAAGCTCGGTTTACTGCAAAGGCCGACAGCGCGTAGAGGGCGGTGACCGCCAAGTACACCTCCACACCGCGCGAGGTCTCTTCCTGCGCCTGCATGGCAAACATGGTGAGCTCGGCAATCGACACAGCAAACGCCACCGAAGAGTTCTTAAGAAGGTTCATTGACTCGCTCGTCAAGGGCGGCAGGATGATGCGAAACGCCATTGGCAAAATCACATAGCGATAGGTTTGAGCCGTCGTCAGACCTAAGGCCATGCCCGCATAGCGCTGGCCTTTAGGTAAGGCTTGAATGCCCGCGCGCACCTGCTCGGCAATGCGGGCCGAAGTGAAGAAGCCCAAGGCAAACACAACCAGCACCAGACTAGGCACATGCTGGAAGGCCGGGAACATCTTTGGCACCACGAAATACCAGAGAAAAACCTGCACCAGCAGCGGGATGTTGCGGAACAACTCTACCCAGATTGTGGCCAAACGGGCCAACGCCGGGCTGTTGGGCAAGGTGCGCAGCGTGCCCATCAAAGCACCAATGAGCACAGCCACCACCCAGGAGCTAGCCGCCACGGTGAGCGTCCAGCCCCAAGCGTCAATCATCCACTGAAGATAAGTGCGCCCGCTACCGTCGTCGTTAAGAAATACCTGCCAGTCCCACGTCATGAGTGCACCTATAAGTTCAAAGCCATGTCATTAACTGCAACATAACTTGAATACAAGTTAGTCTTCGCTAAAACTTCGGTTTCCCGACAAAGCGGGAATTCCATAGGCGCGATTACTTCTTGGCGTAATCTTCCATCGGTTTGTCATTCGGCATGGCCCATGCGGCCTTGGTGCTCTCACTCACCGCCAGACCCACTTTGACGTTTTTCGGCGGGATGGGTTGCACGAACCACTTGTCGTAGAGCTTGGCCATCTCGCCAGATTTCATCAGGTCTTTCAAAGTATCGTCCGCCACCTTCTTGAAGGTCGGGTCGTCCTTGCGCAGCATGATAGCGATGGGCTCCACCGACAACACTTCACCGACAATTTTGAAGTCAGCCGGGTTTTTGGCATTAGCGATATTGCCTGCCAGGATGGAGCCATCCATGACAAAAGCTTCGGCACGGCCTGATTCAAGCAGCAAGAAGCTGTCAGCGTGGTCTTTGCCATAGACCTCCTTGAAGTCGATGCCATTGGCACGCTCGTTCTTGCGCAGGGTTTGCACTGAAGTGGTGCCCGTGGTGGTAGCCACGTTTTTACCGTTGAGCTGAACAATAGAGGTAATGCCGGAGTTGGCCTTGACCACGATGCGCACCTCTTCTACAAAGGTGGTGACGGCAAACGCCACATCTTTTTGCCGCGTAGCGTTATTGGTGGTGGAACCACACTCAATATCCACTGTTCCGTTTTGCGTGAGCGGAAGGCGGTTTTGCGAGGTGACAGATTGGTACTTCACTTCCAGTTTTTTACCAACGGCTTTTTCCACATTGGCCACGATGCGCTGGCACAACTCCACGTGAAAGCCTGCGTACTTGCCCTCACCCAAAGTATAGGACAGCGCACCCGAGGAGTCACGTACACCCATGGTGATGCTGCCAGAAGCTTTTACCTTAGCAAGGGTGTCGTTGGCCTGCGCGAAAGCGCCACCAGTCGTGAGAGCCACAATGGCAAGTACCAGCAAATGCTTTTTCATACGATCTCCTATTTAAAGTAACGTCTTGCGACAAAAGGCGAAAGCTTAGCTCAACTCGAGCATCAACTGTATAGGGGTTTATTTCTAGCAGTGGCCAATAAGCGCGTCTGGTGAACTTTATTCCGCGTTTTGCTGCAAAGCCCACATGCGTGAATAAACCCCGCCCAGCGCCAACAACTCGGCATGCTTGCCGTGCTCCACAATGCGCCCCGCCTCCATCACCAAAATTTCATGCGCATCCACCACCGTGGACAGGCGGTGCGCAATCACCAGCGTAGTTTTGTTGACCGCCACGCTTTGCAGCTCGGCCTGAATAGCGCGCTCATTGGCCGAATCCAGTGCGGAGGTGGCCTCGTCGAAAATCAGGATGGGTGGATTTTTAAGCAAAGTACGGGCAATGGCTACGCGCTGCTTCTCACCGCCTGAGAGTTTTAGGCCACGCTCCCCCACCATGGTGTCATAAGCTTTAGGGGTGGCGCTGATGAAGCTGTGAATGTGCGCTGACTTGGCGGCCTCTTCCACCTCGGCCCGACTAGCCCCGGGGCGACCATAGGCGATGTTGTATTCCACTGTGTCATTAAACAAAACCGTGTCCTGCGGCACGATGCCAATGGCCTGACGCACCGAGGCCTGCGTGACCTGGCAGATGTCTTGACCAGCGATGGTGATGCGCCCGCCATCCGCCGGATTGCTCACGTCGTAGAAGCGAAACAGCAGGCGCGCCAGTGTCGATTTACCCGCACCAGAAGGGCCAACAACGGCCACCGTCTTGCCAGCCGGGATCTCAAAGCTGACGTGGTGCAGGATGGGACGCCCGTCTTTGGTATCGTAGGCGAAGCTGACGTTCTCAAACCGTACAGCTGCATCCGCACCTTGCAAACTCAAAGCCAGCGCACCCGGCGCATCGGCAACCTCTCGCTCTTTTTCCAGCAGGGTGAACATCTTGTCCAGATCCGTCAGGCTTTGCTTGATCTCACGGTAGATCACGCCCAGGAAACCCAGCGGAATGTAGAGCTGAATCATGAAGGCGTTGATCATCACCAAGTCACCCAGCGTCATACGCCCCTCCACCACGCCCAGCGTAGCGCGCCACAGCATGGCCACCAGGCCGATAGCAATAATGAGTTGCTGACCGGTGTTAAGCAGACTCAAGGTGGTCTGACTTTTCACAGCAGCACGGCGGTATTGCTCCAGGTTTTCGTCGTAGCGGCGCGTCTCGAAGGCTTCGTTATTGAAGTACTTGACGGTCTCGAAATTCAGCAGAG
>CANCAO010000024.1 GCA_947374105.1 Comamonadaceae bacterium
GGGGGAATCGCAATCTTCACGGCCTGCGGCAAGATGATGTAGCGCAACTGCTCGCCAAAGCTCATGGCTAGGCTTTGCGATGCTTCCCATTGACCGCGCGGAATCGCGGCCACGCAGCCGCGCCATATCTCCGTCAGGAAGGCGCTGGCATACAGGGTGAGCCCCACCGCTGCGGCCACCCAGGGTGAGGTGTTGATGCCGAACAGACCCAGGCCGTAGTAGGCCAAAAAGAGCTGTATCAACAAGGGGATGCCCTGAAAAATTTGCACATAGCCCGAGACGATGACTTCGACGCCGCGCACTTGGCTCAGGCGCAACAGCAGCAGCAACAAGCCCACCAAGCCGCCCCCGATAAACGCAATCAGCGACAGTGCCACGGTCCAGCGGCCCGCCAGGAGCAGGTTGCGCAGGATGTCCCAAAGTGTGAAATCAACCATGAGCTACTTGCCTCCAAACAGAAACCGCGCACCCGCCCAGTTGAGGGTATGACGCAGGGTGATGGACAGCAGCAAGTACACGACGCCCACCACGATGAAGGCCTCAAAAGACCGGAAATTTCGGCTCTGAATGAGGTCGGCCGAGTAGCTGAGTTCCTGGGTTGAAATCTGCCCGCAGACGGATGAACCCAGCATCACGATGATGATCTGGCTGACCAAGCTGGGCCATACTTTTTTAAGCGCAGGTGGTAGCACCACGCGCACAAAAATTTGCAGCCGAGTGAGCGCCAGGCTGATGGCGGCTTCGATCTGTCCTTTGGGTGTGGCCTCTAGGCCTGCACGAATGATCTCGGCGGCGTAGGCCCCCAGGTTGACGACCATCGCAATCAACGAAGCTGCCTCCGCCGACAACCTGAAACCCGCAGCTGGCAAGCCAAAGAAAATAAAAAACAACTGGATTATGAAGGGCGTGTTGCGAATCAACTCCACATAAGCCCCCACCAACGCCTTGAGCCAGACGGGGGCCAAGACATCACCAAAACCCCGAGCGCGCACCCAGGCACATGCAACACCCAGCGTGGTCCCCAGGACTAGTGCGGCACAGGTGAGCGCGAGCGTCCAGCCGACACCGGTGAGCAACAGCGGCCATTCGGACAGAATGGCCCCAAAGTCGAGCTGAATGAGCATGTGGCTGGAACGACTGCGCTGCTGTTACAGCGGCAGATCACCCGCAGGGCGGCCCAGCCACTTTTTCGCCATCACATCCAGCTCACCCGATTTTTTGGCTTCGGCCAGAATTTCATTGACCCGTGTTTTGAGTTTGTCTTCGCCTTTGCCCACGCCGATGAAGTTGGGGCTGTCTTTGAGCAGCAGTTTGTATTCGCTAGACAACTGCGGGTTCTTGACCATCATGTTGCCTGCCACCGATGAGCCCAGGGCGACAAATTGAACTTGACCCGAAATGAAGGCGGCGATGGTGGCGTTGTTGTCTTCAAACCGTTTGGTGTCTACGCTGGCGGGGGCTACCTTGCCCAGCTCCTGGTCTTCCATGGCACCCCGGGTCACGCCCACGGATTTGCCCGCCAGATCGGCAAAACTTTTAACGCTGAGGTTCTTGGGGCCAAACACCGCTTGAAAAAATGGCGAGTAAGCGGCTGTGAAGTCGATGACTTTTTCGCGCTCGGCGTTTTTACCCAAGGTGGCGATCACCAGATCCGCCTTTTTGGTTTGCAAGGCCGGAATGCGGCTGGCGCTGACCACAGGCACCAGTTCAACCGCCACGCCCATTTTCTTGCCAATGTAATTGGCCATGTCAATGTCCAGGCCAATGGGTTTGAGGTCGGTGCCCACATAGCCGTAGGGTGCCGAGTCGGTCTGGATGGCGACCTTGAGCACTTTGGTGCGCATGACGTCGGCCAAGGCCGTTTGCGCCTGCACGCCAGAGGCGGCGAGAAGCGCAGTGGCCGCCAGTGCGAAGGTGATATTGCGTTTGGAGCGTTGAAAGAGCGTCATCGTCGTGCACCTGAATGAAGTTGATGGGGTTGAATGAGTTGGAGGCATCACTGAGCATTTCATTGTATGCAAGAGCTGTGCCTGCCCGTAAAGTGGGCCTGCAAAGAGTGATTTTTAAGCCCGTGCGTGGCACTCGCGCTGCACGGTCAGCCGTCTGGAGTTGTAAGATTTTTTAGTTTCAAACGACCATTCAATGCGACATCCATCATGCTGAACGATCAAGATGACGTTTAGCCCAAAAAATAACCCATTGCGATGGGATAGGAGATACCCGTGATACCCACGTCCACCGAGTCTGCAACCCTGCGTTGGATGACGCGCTATTGGCTTGCCACCTATGCCCTCATGACGCTGAGCTTCTTAGGTTTTGGTGCGCTGTCCATTGATTTGGCGCAATTTTTTCTCGCCAATATCAAGCTTATTTATGAGTATGGGTACTTGGTGTTGCTAGATGGAGCGTTAGCGCAGTTCTTTGAGTTGCTGGGAAGCGCTTTGCTCGCCGTCTTGTTCTATATTTTTTTCAAAACATGCGAATCAGCTTTGGTGCAACGCATCTTGGCTGGACGCAAATAATTGGAGTCGATGATGACAAACCACACCTGCGATGCGCTCATTATTGGGGCAGGTCAAGCCGCCCCCGCTTTAGCCGTTTACTTGGCGAGTCTGGGTGAGCGTGTGATGTTGGTGGAGGGCCATCAATTGGGCGGCACGTGCGTAAATGTGGGCTGCACGCCAACCAAAACGCTGCGTAAAAGTGCGCGCGTGGCCTACTTGGCCCGCCGAGCTGCCGAGTTTGGTGTGAACACAGGCGAAGTCACGATTGATTTTGCCAAAGCCATGGATCGAATGCATGAGCGTGTGGCGTCGTCGCGCGGTGGTTTAGAAAGTTGGCTCTCGGGCACACCGGGCGTGACCGTGCTGCGTGGTTGGGCATCGCTTTCAGGTCGCACTGAGCAAGGTTTTCAAGCCGTGGTGCAGGGGGAGAGTGGTGCGCAGCACATCACGGCCAGCCGAGTGTATTTGAATACGGGTACACGTCCGTTTACGCCACCCATCAGTGGCTTGCTGGGTGCAGACGGGCAGATGGCAGACCCGCGCATCTTGAACAACGAAGGCTTACTGCAATTGCGTGAATGCCCCAAGCACTTGTTCATTTTGGGCGGTAGCTACATTGGCCTTGAGTTCGCTCAAATCTTCAGACGATTGGGTGCTGAGGTCACCGTGATTGAACCCAGTGCCCGCATAGCGGCGCGTGAAGATGACATCGTGACCCACGCGCTAACTGAATTCTTAAAAGAAGAAGGTGTTCAAATCATCGTCAACTCGACGCTTGAAAAAGTTGTGCAATCAAGTGATGGCCTGCAACTCCACCTGACAACCCCGTCAACCCAGTCAGCGCAGGGTGGCGAGAAAGCCAGCATTCATTGGGCGTCGCACTTGTTGGTGGCAACAGGACGCTTACCCAATACAGAGCTGTTGAATCTGGCCAGTATTGGTTTGACAACGGATGCGCGCGGTTACCTTGAGGTCAATGGTCAATTGGAGACCGGCGTGCCCCATGTGTGGGCATTGGGTGACATTAACAAACGCGGTGCATTCACTCATACGAGCTACCATGATTTTGAAATTGTGCGGGACAACGTCAAACTCACTCGGGGTGTAAAAAACGGAACACAAGTTGGCACGGTACAAGCACGTCGCAGTGCAGATGACCGGGTGACGGCCTACGCCATGTTCACCGACCCGCCGCTTGGGCGTGTGGGCCTGAACCGCACTGCGGCGCAGGTAGAACACGCCAAAACAGGCCGCAAATTTTTAATTGCTGAGCATGCCGTGCGTTTGGTGAGTCGCGCCAAAGAAGAGAGTGAAACGCATGGTGTGATTCAATTCATTGTTGATGCGCAGACCGAAGCCTTTGTGGGTGCAACAGTGCTGGGTATCAATGGGGATGAGATTATTCAAGTGATTAGCAATTACATGGCAACGGGTGCTAGCTACCGTTTGATGCGAGATAGCCTGCCTGTGCATCCCACTGTCACCGAATTTTTCCCGACCATTTTGGATAAGCTAAAACCTCTCTGACCCCACTCGGGGCTCACTCCAATCCAAGTTGACCCGCCATTAAGCAGCCTATGACACTCCCTCTTCGTTACACCACCTTTGCGCTGTGCGCCTTGCTGGCTGTGCATTGGGCAACCCAGCGAATAGCAGGTCATTGTGGTGATCGATGGTGCTGAGGGCGGCACGGGTGCAGATCCCCTAGAGTTCACTGACCATGTGGGCACCCCTTTGGTTGAGGGGCTGACGCTGGTGGTGCCCACCAAGGCAGATCGCGTGTACAACTTTCACCAAGCCACGCTCAAGTCGCACAAAGAGTTGCCAGAGGCCACCGGTGTGCACAGCCCGCAAAGCCTGACGAGCCAGCATATTTGGCGACACATCAGCGCGCATGAAACCGCGCCACTGGCGAAGTTGGTAGCCCAAGAGTCGGCGACCACCATCGCATAACACCACCGTTTAATTGCCCTTTAAGCCCAAGCAAACGGCGCGTGCAAAAACCCCCGAAAGCGCGCCCGTCCGCCGCGCGTGGGGGCTTCGCTGAGCTGGTAGTTGGGAAAGCGCATCAGAAAACGGCTGATGGCCACGCGTCCTTCCAGCCGGGCCAGGCTCAGGCCCGCGCATTGGTGGATGCCAAAGCCAAAAGCCAGGTGTTTGTTGGGCGTGCGGGCCAGGTCCAGCCGGTCGGGGTTGGCAAACTGGGCTGGGTCGCGATTGGCTGCGCCAATGCAAAGGGTGAGCAACGCGCCCTTGGGCAGGGCTACACCGCCTACCTCGCAGGCGTGCAGGGCACGGCGGTTGCTGAGCTGGTTGGACGATTCGAAGCGCAAAAATTCATCTGTCATCAGTGTTAAATCAGGTTCCAGAGCAATATTTGATAGCGTAGGCAGCTGCAATTTTGATAGCAACTGTTTTTTTTCATCAGGCCATGATTGCAGCGCTACCAGTGCATTGCCGATGAGGTTGGTGGTGGTTTCATGGCCTGCGTTGAGGATGAACACGCAGTTGTGCAGCAGCTCGTTTTCGCTCAGTGGTTCACCATCGCCTTGACCCTGAATGAGGCGGGTGAGCACGTCGTGGGCGGGGTCGCCGGGGTGCTGGCGGCGATGCTTGACCAGCACCTTGAGGTAGTCGGTGAACTCGCGCACGCTGCGGTTGCCTAGCTCGGCCTGTTCGGGCGACACGCGCGGCTCCAGCGCCCCCAGAATAGTGAGTGACCAGGCGCGCAGCGGCCCGCGCTCAGCGTGTGGCACGTCTAGCAGGTTGCCGATGATTTCTACCGGAATGGCTGCAGCAAAGTCGTCGATCAAATCGCCTCCGCCTTGGGCTTGCAGCGTGTCCAGCAAACCATCCACCAGCCGCACCAGGCCGGGCTCCAGGTCTTCAATGGCGCGACGTGTCAGCGCCCCCATGAGCGACGAGCGCACCCGCGTGTGCAGTGGCGGGTCGTTGAACACCAGGCTGGTGGTGTGGTGTTCAAACAGCGGTGCGGGGGTGGGTGCGTCGTAAGGGGGGATGTTGAACTTGGGTGCGAATTCGATTTTCTTGTCAGAGCTGAAAGTTTGCGCGTCGCGGTACACGGCCACGATGTCGGCATAGCGCGTCAGAAAATACGAGCCATCGGGCATGGGCTTGATGGGCGCAGTTTCACGCAGCGCTGCATAGACCGGGTAGGGGTTGGCGTAGAAGTCTTGCGGCAGATCGCGCAGGTCGAAGTGGGTGGCAATTTCTGCGGCTCGTTCAGGTGACATGGGCGGGGTGAAGGAGAAGGACATGGGGTTTCTCCGGGTGAAAGAGTGTTTATTTGTGAGCCATTGTGGGCTATATTGGACGTGCCATTCGGCATTCGTGAGTCATAAGGAGGTCACCATGAAAGTCAGCGACATTCTGCGCGTCAAGGGCAATACCTTGTACACCGCCACACCCGAGGAGCCTTTGGCCCGAGCCATCGAGCTCATGGCCGAGAAGGACATCGGTTCATTGGTGGTGATGTCTAAGGGTGAGCTTGTGGGCATGCTGACTTTTCGTGAAGTGATCAATTCACTGGTTAAAAACAACAATGTCATCGGCGCAACCTTGGTGAGCGCAGCCATGGATGCCACGCCGCTGACTTGCTCCATGGAAACCGATCTGGACGACGTTCGCCGCATGATGCTGGAGCATCACGTCCGCTATATGCCGATACAAGACCAAAAAATGCTCATGGGCGTCATCAGCTTTTACGATGTTGCCAAAGCGGTGGTGGAGAGCCAAGACTTCGAGAACAAAATGCTCAAAGCCTATATCCGCGACTGGCCGGATGAAGAACAGCGCCCCGCAGCCTGAGCTACAAGTCCGTCCGTGCTGAGCTTGGCCTGCCCAAGCTGGCCGAAGGATCTAAGCCTTGAGCCCTTCGACAGGCTCAGGGCGAAGGTGTTCTGAATCCCGGATAATCCCACCCCATGAGCGGCAATACATTCGGACATCTCTTCGCAGTCACCAACTTTGGTGAATCCCACGGCCCAGCCATTGGCTGCGTGATTGACGGTTGTCCGCCAGGCATGCCCCTCTGTGAGGCCGACATCCAGCCCGATCTCGATCGGCGTCGCCCCGGTACCTCCAAGTTCGTCACCCAGCGCAACGAGCCGGACGCGGTGGAGATTTTGAGCGGCGTTTACGAGGGCAAAACCACCGGCACGCCGATTTGCCTGCTGATCAAAAACACCGACCAGCGCAGCAAGGACTACGGCAACATCCTGCAAACCTTTAGACCCGGCCACGCCGACTACACCTACTGGCACAAATACGGCATTCGCGACCCACGTGGCGGTGGCCGCTCTTCTGCCCGCATGACTGCACCCATGGTGGCGGCGGGTGCGGTGGCCAAGAAATGGCTGCACGCCCAATACGGTACCGTGTTTCGCGGCTGCATGACGCAGATTGGCGAGTTGCCGGTGGCGTTTGAGTCTTGGGATCATGTGCCCCATAACCCCTTCTTCGCGCCCATCGCCGATGTGTCGGCGCTAGAGGACTACATGAACGTCTTACGCAAGGCGGGTGATTCGTGCGGTGCACGCATCCGCGTCAGCGCGTCTAACGTGCCCGTGGGCCTGGGCGAGCCGCTGTTTGACAAGATGGACGCCGACATTGCCTGGGCCATGATGGGCATCAACGCCGTCAAGGGCGTGGAGATTGGCGCGGGCTTTGCCAGTGTGGCGCAACGTGGCACTACCCATGGTGATTCGCTCTCGCCCCAAGGCTTTCGTGCCAATAATGCGGGTGGTGTGCTGGGCGGTATCAGCACCGGGCAAGACCTGGAAGTGTCCATTGCCATCAAACCCACCAGCTCCATCCTCTCACCGCGCGAGTCGATTGATGTCGAAGGCCACAGCACCGAAGTCATCACCAAAGGTCGCCACGACCCCTGTGTCGGCATTCGCGCCACGCCGATTGCCGAGGCCATGCTGGCCTTGGTGGTGATGGAGCACGCGCTGCGCCACCGGGCGCAGTGTGGTGATGTGAAGCTGCCGTTCCCGCCCATTCCCGCGCAAGCTTGACCCCCACTTCTTTTTAGGAAACCCCATGCCCACCATTCGCGTTGAAATGTTTGAAGGCCGCACGCCCGAACAGAAACAAGCTTTTGTCACGGCCCTCACCGAGGCCACCGTCCAGTCACTGGGCTCCAAGCCCGAGTCCGTGGAAATTGTGTTGACCGAAGTTAAAAAATCCAACTGGGCCTCGGGCGGCGTGTTCTGGAGCGACAAAAAGTAGGGCATCAACCCCTCGATGTCCGTTTCTCGCCGCCAACTGCTGCCCTTTGCAGCGCTCTCCGCCACCTACTTCGCGCATATCGGGTTCTTCAACCCCTACCTCACTCTGTGGCTCAAAGATCTGGGGCTCAGCCTGGTTGCCATCGGTTTGTTGACTGCGGTGCAGGCCGCCACACGTTTGATTGCGCCTTACGGCTGGGGCTGGTTGAGCGACCACACGGGCGAGCGCGTCAAGCTGCTGCGTTTTGGGGCCAGCGCGGCCCTGCTCTTGTCCTTGGGCTTGTGGTTCGATGGCGGCATATGGTGGCTGGCCATCGTCTTGTTCGTCATGTTCTTCCACACCAGCGCCATGATGCCCATGAGCGAGGCGGCCATGGCCCATCTGGTGAGCAGCGGCGGCGCGTTTGACGCCAAACGCTATGGACGAGTCCGGCTATGGGGCTCGCTTGGCTTCTTGATCACCGTGTTTTGCGCTGGGGCGTGGTTCGAGGCTTTTGGCATGGGGCATTTCCCGGCTTGGACATCGCTGTCATTGCTGACTGTGGTGGTGAGCGCGTGGTGGCTGCCCGACATCAAAGAGGCTGTGCCCAGCCATGAGTCCAAGCAATCGGTGTTGCCCATCCTGCAAAAACGCCCGGTGCAGTGGCTCTTTGCCTCGGTGTTTTTTCATGTGCTGGGGCACATGGGCATCTACATTTATTTCTCGCTGTTTTTGGACGCCAACGGCTACAGCAAAACCGTCATCGGCCTGATGTGGGCTGCCTGTGTGCTGGCCGAGATCATCTGGTTCTACACCCAAAGCCGCTGGTTGCCCTGGCTCAGCCTGAGCGCCTGGCTGGTGCTGTGCGGTGGCGTGCTGACGCTGCGCATGGGGCTCACCGCTTCGTTCGTCACGGTGTGGCCTTTGCTGCTGCTGGCGCAGATCCTGCACGCCATCACCTTTGCCACGCACCACTCGGTGTGCATAGCGCTTTTGTCGCAACACTTCCCCGGCAGCCTGCGCGGGCGAGGGCAGGCGCTCTACACTGCATTAGGCTACGGCCTGCCGGGTGTGTTGGGCGGTTTGTTTGGCGGTGCGTTAACGTCCCAATACGGCCTGGCCAGTGTGTTCTGGGCGTCGCTGGTCAGCAGCGTGTTGGCCACCGGGTGTGCGTGGCAGGTTTGGCGGCTCAAAGCGCCGGTTGCGACGACATCTTGAGCGACCCACGGCCTAACCGTGTGAACCCTAATTGACAGCGTTTCGTCCTTGCGGATACTGCGCGGATGCATAAACAACAGCTACCGCTTACCCCCCTAAACCTCATGGACAGGCGCTCTGTCTTGAAGCGAGGTGCAGCAGCCAGCGCGCTGCCATTTCTCAACGCGACGGCGCAAGCGACGGGTGGTACGCAGGATTTGGGTGAGACCATGCGCGTGCTCAGCGAGTACATGGCGCAAGCTGCTGTCAGCCCTTTGCCTGTGGATGTGATTGAGCATGCCAAGCAGCACATTATGGACACGCTGGCCGCCATCGTCTCCGGCGGCAAGCTGGAGCCCGGAAAGGCCGCGTATCGCTACCTTCAGCAACACGTCTCACCGGGAAAGTGCTCAATCATGGGGAGCAAACGCACCGCGTCCTTCAAGGCAGCGCATGACAAAGCCCGCATGAATGATCCGCTCACGTTGGTGCAGCGCAGCAAGGTGGTTTTGGTGAAAGACGAGGCGCTGTCCGCACTACTGCCCACCCGCGTCGCCATTGTCGAAGTTGTGCTCAAGGACGGCACGCACTTGTCTCAAAAAGTGGAGGCGGTACGCGGCACACCCCTCAACCCCATGACGCGTCAAGAGGTGATCGACAAAGCCATTGACTTGATGAATCCGGTGCTGGGACAAGTCAAAACCAAGCAGCTGATTCGGACGGTCTTCGATTTGGAAACGCTGCCACGGGTTCAATCTTTAAGGCCATTGCTGCAAGCCTGATCCGTGTGCGTCAACGAAAAATCGCGCCCCAGGGGGCGTTGCGCTACGCTTGAACGCTAACCAAGCCCAAGGAGACTCAATGCAATCACTGAAAAAAATCAACGCTGGTGTGCTGGAGATTGCCTACGCTGAATACGGTCCCAAAGACGGCACGCCCGTGTTTCTCATGCACGGCTTTCCCTATGACATTCACGCTTACGCAGAGGTGGCACCCTTTCTGGCTGCCGCCGGTTGCCGAGTCATCGTGCCCTATCTGCGTGGTTTCGGTCCAACCCGATTTTTAAATGCGGACACGCCACGTTCAGGCGAGCAGGCGGCGCTTGGCGCTGATTTGTTGGTGTTGATGGATACTTTGGCAATTCCGCGGGCCGTCTTGGCGGGGTATGACTGGGGCGGTCGTGCTGCCTGTGTCGTCGCTGCGCTTTGGCCTGAGCGTTGTTCAGGCCTGGTCTCTTTCAATAGCTACAACATCCAGAATATTGCGCGGGCGATGGTGCCTGATGTGCCTGAGAGCGAGCACATGCTGTGGTACCAATATTATTTCCACAGCGAGCGTGGGCGTGCTGGTTTGCAGAAGGATCGACGTGCGGTGACGCGCTTGTTGTGGAAGCAGTGGTCGCCGACCTGGAACTTCAGCCAAGAGACCTTCGAGCGAAGCGCCGCAGCGTTTGATAACCCTGATTTTGTTGATGTTGTGATTCAGTCCTACCGTCACCGTTTTGCGCTGGCTGCGGGGGATCCGGCTTACCTTGACATCGAGGCGCGTCTTGCGACGCAGCCGCCGATCAATGTGCCCGCCATCACGTTTGATGGTGCCGATGATGGTGTGCGAGTGCCATCACCCGCAAGCGCGCACGCGGCCAACTTTACCGGGCCACGCTCACACCGTGTGGTGCCCGGCGTGGGCCACAACATGCCGCAGGAAGTACCCGAGGTGTTTGCTGCCGCCGTACTGGAGCTGGTGCAGGCATCGCGCCCTTAAGATTTCAGATTGAAAGCCACGCGTTATTAACCCAAGAAGGAGACAAGATGAAACGCATTTTCTCGGTACTTTTAGTCGCACTGGCCTCGGGCTGCGCGACCCAGCAAAGCGGCTTGGCCATCAAAGACATGGGCTCGTTCCATGTGGGTGGGCGCGAGGTGACGCTTACCGGTCTGCCCATCAAAGAAGTGGTCTTTGCGGCAGGCGGTGTGCCCGCCAAAGTTGACCCGAATGGGGTCTATCAAGTCGAGCAAATGTACGTGCAGTACTTTGTACCCGCCGTTGAGAAAGGCAAGCTTCCGCTGCTCATGTGGCACGGTGGTGGCTTAACCGGTGTAACTTACGAGACCAAACCGGATGGGGGTGAGGGCTGGGTGAATTACTTCATCAAGCAAGGGTGGACGGTTTACAACTCAGATGCCGCTGAGCGGGGCCGATCCGGCTGGGCGATGTTCCCAGAAGTTACTAAAACAGCGCCCGTATTTTTGACCAAAGAAAACCCGTTTGAGCGCTTTCGCATCGGCGCGGGCGCAGGCTCCTACAACAAGGATGTGGCCAAGATGAAGCCCATGCCAGGGGCGCAGTTTCCGCTAGAGGGCTACGACAACTTCACCAAGCAAGGCGTGCCGCGCTGGACGAGTACCGACGCGCCCACCATTGCCGCCTACACGGCCTTGGTTGATAAGGTGTGCCCTTGCATCGTGCTCGCGCATTCACAGGGCGGGCCTTTTGCCTATCAAGTGGCGCAAGCGCGTCCTGACAAGGTCAAAGCCTTGGTGTTGGTGGAGCCCGCAGGCATCGGGGACGCCGCCAACGCAGCCGCACTCAAAAACACGCCCAA
>CANCAO010000025.1 GCA_947374105.1 Comamonadaceae bacterium
TGCTGTACCTGTTGATCTTTGGCCACGTGATGGACAAACACGTCAAGGTCTATGACCAGGTGAGTTACACCGCATTTTTGGTGCCCGGCCTCATCATGATGAGCGTGTTGCAAAACGCCTTTGCCAACAGCTCGTCCTCGCTGATCCAGAGCAAGATCATGGGCAACTTGGTGTTTTTGCTGCTCACCCCTTTGTCGCATTGGAACTGGTTTTTTGCCTATGTGGGCTCATCGGTGGCGCGCGGTTTGGTTGTGGGGGGCGGTGTGTTTGCGGTGACAGTCTGGTTCACTGAATTGAATTTTGTGGCTCCGGTGTGGATTTTTGTGTTTGCCTTGCTGGGTGCCGCTCTGCTGGGCACACTTGGACTTATTGCCGGTTTGTGGGCTGAAAAATTCGACCAGCTCGCCGCCTTTCAGAACTTTGTCATCATGCCCATGACTTTTCTCAGTGGTGTGTTTTATTCCATTCACTCTCTGCCCAGTTTTTGGCAAGGCGTCAGCCACCTCAATCCGTTTTTCTACATGATCGACGGCTTTCGTTACGGGTTTTTTGGTGTCAGCGATGTGTCGCCTTGGCTCAGCCTGGGCATTGTGGGTGTAGTGCTGGCGCTAGTCTCTGCATTGGCCGTACACCTGCTGCGTATCGGCTACAAAATTCGCGGTTAATCGCTCCTTAGTCAAATCTCAAACCCATGACCGCCGACGAACTCAAATCAGTCATCCAAGCCGGGCTCGTCTGCGAGCACCTTGAACTCGAAGGTGATGGCCGCCACTGGTATGCCACGATTGTCTCAATCGAGTTTGAAGGCAAGCGCGCCATTCAACGCCATCAGCGTGTTTATGCCACTCTGGGTGCGAAAATACAAACAGATGAGGTGCATGCCCTGTCTATGAAAACCTTGACCCCGGCTGAATGGGCCGTGCAAGACCCTAGGCTTTAAGGGCGACTGAAATTTATGGATAAATTGTTGATTCGCGGTGGCCGACAACTCCGCGGCGAGGTGCGGATTTCTGGTGCCAAAAATGCGGCCTTGCCGGAGTTGTGTGCCTGTTTGCTCACGGCTCAGCCCGTCACACTGGCCAATGTGCCGCGTCTGCAAGATGTGTCCACCATGCTCAAGCTGATTCGCAATATGGGCGTCAGTGCTGAATGGGGCGAAGACGGCTCGGTTCGCGTGAATGCGGGGGGCTTGAGTTCGCCCGAGGCACCCTATGAGCTGGTCAAAACCATGCGTGCTTCGGTACTCGCTTTGGGGCCTTTGCTGGCGCGCTTTGGCGAGGCCACGGTCTCGCTGCCCGGTGGTTGTGCCATCGGCTCGCGCCCGGTGGATCAGCACATTAAGGGCCTACAGGCCATGGGAGCCGAGATCGTGGTGGAGCACGGCTACATGCTTGCCAAGTTGGCCATGGTCAATGGCACGCGGCGCAGTCGCCTGCAAGGCGCGCACATCACCACCGACATGGTCACAGTCACGGGCACGGAGAATTTTCTTATGGCCGCCGCCTTGGCGCAGGGCGAGACGATTCTGGAAAACGCTGCACAAGAACCTGAAATCATCGACCTGGCCGAGATGCTCATCCAGATGGGCGCGAAGATTGAAGGCCATGGCAGTAGCTGTATCCACATTCAAGGTGTCGAGCAACTGCAAGGCTGTTCGCATCAGGTGGTGGCCGATCGCATAGAGGCGGGCACTTTTTTGTGCGCCGTGGCCGCGACCGGGGGCGATGTAGTGCTTCAGCATGGCCGGGCCGA
The DNA here is from genome assembly GCA_947374105.1 of Comamonadaceae bacterium. Lineage (GTDB taxonomy): Bacteria > Pseudomonadota > Gammaproteobacteria > Burkholderiales > Burkholderiaceae_C > CANCDA01. Next base: position 1,753 of record CANCAO010000025.1, read on the forward strand.
CCACCTGGGTGCCGTGATTGAAAAACTGCGCGATGCGGGTGCGATCATCAGCACAGTGACCGAGGGTATCCGGGTGCAATCGCCCGGGCCCGCCCACCAGTATTTGAAGGCCCAGAGTTTTCGCACCACCGAGTACCCTGGCTTTCCGACTGATATGCAGGCTCAGTTCATGGTGCTCAATGCCATTGCGCAGGGCACGTCGCGTGTGACCGAGACCATTTTTGAAAACCGCTTTATGCACGTCAACGAGCTGGTGCGTTTGGGTGCCCACATCCAGATCGATGGCAAGGTGGCTGTGATTGAAGGCGTCGAACAGCTCTCCGCAGCCACGGTGATGGCCACCGATCTGCGAGCCTCGGCCAGCCTGGTGATTGCAGGCTTGGTGGCTGAAGGTGACACGGTGGTGGAGCGTATCTACCACCTAGACCGCGGTTACGACCAGATGGAGACCAAACTCCAAGGCCTAGGCGCGGACATTGAAAGACTGAAATGATCACACTTGCACTCTCTAAGGGGCGAATTTTTGAAGAGACTTTACCCCTGCTCAAAGCCGCTGGCATTCAGGTGTTGGACGACCCCGAGAAAACCCGCAAGCTGATTTTGACCACCAACCAGCCCGAAGTGCGGGTGGTGTTGGTGCGCGCGACAGACGTGCCCACCTACGTGCAGTACGGCGGTGCAGATTTAGGCATCACCGGCAAAGACACCCTGATCGAACACGGTATGGAATGGGGTGGTGCGGCCACCATCGGCGGTCTGTACGAGCCGCTGGACTTGCAAATTGCCAAATGCCGCATCAGCGTGGCCGTGCGTGAAGGTTTTGATTACGCTGCCGCTGTGCGCCAGGGCGGGCGCTTGACAGTGGCCACCAAGTACGTGGCCATTGCACGGGAATTTTTTGCCACCAAGGGTGTGCATGTGGACTTGATCAAGCTCTACGGCAGCATGGAGCTAGCCCCTTTAACCGGGCTGGCCGATGCCATTGTCGATCTGGTCTCCACCGGCAACACCCTCAAGGCTAATCACCTGGTGGAGGTCGAGCACATCATGGACATCAGCTCGCGCTTGGTGGTGAACCAAGCCGCGCTCAAGCTCAAACAGGCTCCGATTCGCCGCATCATTGACGCTTTTTCTGGAGCCCTTGCGGCTCAATAATCGCTATGAATTTAGTAGCTGCTTGTGCATGTCTTTCAACGGCTTCAACCGATTTTGAGGCTCAATTCAAAGCCCGCTTGCACTGGTCCGGCGAGACCGATGCCGAGATCGAGTCACGCGTCGTCAGCATCTTGGCCGACGTGCAGCAGCGCGGTGATGCCGCTGTGTTGGACTACACGCAGCGTTTTGATGGTTTGCAAGCCGCTTCGGTGAGCGAGCTGGAACTGACACAAGCTGAACTTAAGGTCGCGTTTGACGGCTTGCCCGCTGCGCAGCGCGAAGCCTTGCAAGCCGCTGCCCAGCGGGTGCGTAGCTACCACAAGGCGCAAAAAAAGGCCAGTGGTGAGAGCTGGAGTTACCGAGACGCTGACGGCAACTTGCTAGGTCAAAAGGTCACGCCTTTGGACCGTGTCGGCATATATGTGCCGGGTGGCAAGGCGGCTTACCCCTCGTCGGTGTTGATGAACGCCATCCCCGCGCATGTGGCGGGTGTGGGCGAAATCATCATGGTGTTTCCTACACCTCAAGGGGCCAAAAACCCGCTGGTGCTGGCCGCCGCTTATGTGGCGGGCGTCACCCGCGCCTTCACCATTGGTGGCGCACAGGCAGTTGCCGCGCTGGCTTACGGCACAGCCACCATCCCCAAGGTGGACAAAATCACCGGCCCCGGCAACGCCTATGTGGCCAGCGCCAAAAAGCGCGTCTTCGGCACGGTGGGCATCGACATGATCGCCGGGCCTAGTGAGATTTTGGTCTTGGCTGACGGCACCACCCCGCCCGACTGGGTAGCCATGGATTTGTTCAGCCAGGCCGAGCATGACGAGCTGGCACAAAGCATTTTGTTGTGTCCTGATGCGGCCTACATTGACGCCGTGCAGGCCGCCATGAACCGCCTGCTGCCCGAGATGCCACGCGCCGCCATCATCGCCAAGTCCCTGTGCGACCGAGGCGCTTTGATCCACACCCGTAGCATGGAAGAGGCCTGCGAGATCAGTAACCGTATCGCGCCCGAGCACTTGGAGGTCTCCAGCCGCGACCCGCACCGCTGGGAGCCGTTGCTCAAGCATGCGGGAGCCATCTTCTTGGGCGCTTACACCAGCGAAAGCCTTGGCGACTACTGCGCCGGCCCGAATCACGTGCTGCCCACCAGTGGCACGGCGCGTTTCAGCTCACCGCTGGGGGTCTATGACTTTCAAAAGCGTAGTAGCCTGATTGAGGTTAGCGAGCAGGGCGCGCAGACGCTTGGCCAGATCGCTTCGGTGCTGGCGCACGGTGAAGGCTTGCAGGCGCATGCCAGAGCGGCGGAGATGCGAATGAAGGAGCCCCAATCATGAGCGGCAAAGAAACAACAGACCTGATGCAGGTTTTCCGCCAAGACGTGCAATCCATGCACGCTTACGCCATCCAGGATTCGACCGGCATGGTCAAGCTGGACGCGATGGAGAACCCGTTTGGCCTGCCGCTCGACCTGCAAGAGAAGCTGGGCCAGCGTTTGGGTGCGCTGGCGCTGAACCGCTACCCCGATGGGCGCGTGAATGATTTACGTGCGGCTTTGGCGGCCCATGCTGGGTTGCCCGAAGGCTTTGAGCTCATGCTGGGCAATGGTTCGGATGAATTGATTTCCTTGCTGGCCATGGCCTGTGATGTGCCGCCCAGCGCTGCCAATGGCTTCAAGCCAGCGGGCGTGTTGGCACCAGTGCCCGGTTTTGTGATGTACGCCATGAGTGCGCAGTTGCAGGGACTAGCCTTTCACGGCGTGCCGCTCACACCCGAATTTGAGCTGGATGGCCCCGCCATGTTGGCTGCCATTGCCGAACACCGCCCCGCCATCGTTTACCTCGCCTACCCTAACAACCCAACGGCTAATTTGTGGGATGAGGCCGTGATGGCCCAAATCATTCAAGCCCAAGGCGAGCAGGGTGGCTTGGTGGTGCTGGACGAGGCTTATCAGCCTTTTGCCTCACGCACATACCTGGATCGCATTCGTGCCCAACCGCAAGCTCATGCGCACGTCCTCTTGATGCGCACCCTCTCCAAGTTCGGCCTGGCGGGTGTGCGTCTGGGCTACATGATGGGCCCCAAGGCCTTGATTGCCGAGATTGACAAGGTGCGCCCGCCCTACAACATCAGCGTGCTCAATTACGAATGTGCGTTGTTTGCGCTTGAAAACTCCGAAGTTTTTTCGGCGCAAGCCCTTGAGTTATGTGCGCAACGTGCTATTGTTTTAGAAGCGCTGAAAGGTGTTACCGGCGTCACGCCGTTCAAGAGTGAGGCCAACATGATCCTCACACGCGTGCCGGATGCTCAAAAAACATTTGACGGCATGAAAGTGCACGGCGTGTTGATCAAGAACGTTTCTAAAATGCACCCTTTGCTGCACAACTGCATCCGCATCACGGTGGGCACATCGGAAGAAAATGCAAAAATGCTGACCGCGTTGAAAGCCTCACTATGACCATCACCACCTCACCTCGCACCGCCGAAGTCACCCGAATAACCGCTGAAACCAACATTACCGTCAAGGTGAATCTGGACGGCACGGGTGTGGCCCAACTCTCCACTGGCATTGGTTTTTTTGACCACATGCTGGATCAGATTGCCCGTCATGGTCTGATTGACCTGCACATCGCGGCGCAGGGCGACTTGCACATTGATGGCCATCACACGGTGGAAGATGTGGGCATCACGCTCGGCCAGGCCGTGCACCTCGCAGTGGGCGATAAAAAAGGCATTCGCCGCTACGGCCATGCCTATGTGCCGTTGGACGAAGCCCTGTCGCGCGTGGTGATTGACTTCTCAGGCCGCCCTGGCCTCGTGATGAACGTGCCGTTCAAGAGCGGCATGATTGGCAGCTTTGACAGCCAGTTGGCGCATGAATTTTTCCAGGGCTTTGTGAACCACGCCTTCGTCACATTACACATCGACAACCTCAAGGGCGAGAACGCGCACCACCAAGCCGAGACCGTGTTCAAAGCCTTTGCCCGCGCCCTGCGTGCGGCGCTGGAGCTGGACCCCCGCTCTGCGGGCACCATCCCCTCCACCAAGGGTTCGCTGTAGTGAAAACCGTGGTGGTGGTCGATTACGGCATGGGCAATTTGCGCTCGGTGTCGCAGGCGGTGCAAGCCGCAGCACAAGGCAGCGACTTTGACGTGAAAATCACGTCGCGTCCCGAAGATGTGCGCGCGGCGGATCGTGTTGTTCTGCCCGGCCAGGGCGCTATGCCTGATTGCATGCGCGAGCTGCGCGACTCTGGCTTGCAGGCAGCTGTGCTGGAAGCCGCAGCCAGTAAGCCGCTGTTTGGTGTGTGCGTGGGCATGCAAATGCTGCTCAACCACAGTGCAGAAGGCGATACGCCTGGCTTGGGCTTGATTCCTGGTGAGGTCATTAAATTCGATTTGAACGGACGACTACAACCCGATGGCAGCCGCTTCAAGGTGCCGCAAATGGGCTGGAACCAGGTGGCTCAGATGAACCATGGTCAAGGCGTTCACCCGGTGTGGGGCGAGGTGCCAGACGGCAGCTACTTCTATTTTGTCCACAGTTTTTACGCCAAACCGTCTGATGCGCGCCACACTGCGGGCGAAGCCGACTATGGTGGACGCTTCACGGCAGCCATTGCGCGTGATAATATTTTTTCCACACAATTCCACCCTGAAAAAAGCGCAGCCCACGGCTTGGCCCTTTATCGCAACTTCCTGCACTGGAACCCCTGATCACCCCCGCTCTGGCTGCGCCCGTCGCAGCCTTACTCCTTCCCCACCACCTTGAAGCATCATGCTTTTAATTCCTGCCATTGACTTGAAAGACGGTCACTGTGTTCGCCTCAAACAGGGCGACATGGACCAATCCACCACCTTCGGAGAGAACCCTGCGGCCATGGCGCGCAACTGGGTGAACAAGGGCGCGCGCCGTCTGCACCTGGTTGACCTGAATGGCGCATTTGCCGGGCAACCGAAGAATGAAATGGCGATTCGCAGCATCCTCAAAGAAGTGGGTAGCGAGGTTGACGTGCAACTCGGCGGTGGTATTCGGGATCTGGACACGATTGAGCGCTACCTCGACGCAGGCCTGCGCTACGTCATCATCGGTACCGCAGCGGTGAAGAACCCCGGTTTCTTGCAGGACGCCTGTACCGCTTTTGGTGGTCACATCATCGTTGGCCTGGACGCCAAAGACGGCAAGGTGGCCACCGACGGCTGGAGCAAGCTCACGCGTCACGAGGTGATTGATTTGGCCAAGAAGTTTGAAGACTATGGCGTTGAATCCATCATCTACACCGACATCGGCCGTGACGGCATGCTGTCGGGCCTGAACATCGAGGCCACGGTCAAGCTGGCGCAAGCCCTGACCATTCCCGTGATCGCCTCCGGGGGCTTGAGCAATATGGCCGACATCGAAGCCTTGTGTGCCGTCGAAGACGAAGGCGTTGAAGGCGTTATCTGTGGCCGCGCCATTTACACCGGCGACCTTGATTTTGAAGCCGCACAGCTTCACGCTGACGGGCTATGACCCTTGCGCCGGCCGTGCTGGTCTGCTACCGTGACCAGCGCTGCGCTGAGTTGCGGTTGACCACCGGTGATCGCCTGCTGGTGGCACTGCATGGTGCCCATGTGTTGTCCTGGACGACTGCCGACGGCAAGGAGCAGTTGTATCTGAGTCCTCGTGCGGTTTTTGACGGGCGCAGTGCCATCCGGGGTGGTGTCCCCCTGTGTTTTCCGCAATTCAACGAACGTGGTGCTCTGCCCAAGCACGGTTTTGTCCGCAATTTGCCTTGGGCGGTATTACCCGATCTGGGTGACGCGCCCGAGGGGGCAGCCCGATTACGACTACAGATCAGCGATAGCGAGGCGACGCGAGCCCTTTGGCCGAAGGCATTCAAGCTTGAGTTGATTCTGACGCTGTCAGTGGGTCGCTTGGATATGCAAGTCGTCGTCAACAACACCGACGCTGTACCCTGGGACTTTGCCCTGGCACTGCACACCTACCTGGCGGTTGATGCCATTGAAGGCACAGCATTGGAGGGTTTGGGCGGTCTGCGCTACTGGGATTCGGTGGGCAGCCCTGCTCGTTCGCTCACACATCTCCAGCGTGCTGAAGCTCTGCAGTTTGACGGTGAGGTGGACCGTGTTTATCAGGGCATGGATGGAACGCAGCTGCTGAAATTGCAACACGCGGGCGGTTCTTTGACCATGACCCAAAGTGCCAGTTTCACCGAGCTGGTCGTCTGGAACGCCGGAGCCCATCGCTGCGCGGCCATGTCTGACATGCCTACCGATGGTTACCGCCACATGCTTTGTGTCGAAGCGGCTCGGGTGGATGTGCCCATAACGCTGGCACCGGGTGCCCGTTGGGACGGCTGGCAACAGCTATGCTGCGTGTGAACGCCTTGATTTTTATTCCTCGATTTTTCTTTTTCTATGCTGGCTAAACGCATCATCCCCTGCTTGGACGTGACCGGTGGTCGTGTCGTCAAAGGCGTCAATTTTGTGGAACTGCGCGATGCCGGTGACCCGGTCGAGATCGCTGCGCGTTACAACGAGCAGGGTGCGGACGAGCTCACATTTTTGGACATCACTGCCACGAGCGATGGGCGTGATTTGATTTTGCACATCATTGAAGCGGTGGCATCCCAGGTGTTCATCCCACTCACCGTGGGCGGTGGCGTACGCACGGTGGACGATGTGCGTCGCCTGCTCAATGCCGGGGCCGACAAGACCAGCTTCAACTCGGCCGCGCTGGCCAACCCGGATGTGATCAATGAGGTGTCGGCCAAGTACGGTGCACAGTGCATTGTGGTGGCCATTGACGCCAAGCGCCGCTCCGATGAAGCCGCTCTGACCCAAGGTGCAGGCTGGGACGTTTACAGCCACGGCGGGCGCAAAAATACCGGCCTAGATGCCGTAGCTTGGGCGATGGAGATGACAAAGCGCGGCGCAGGTGAAATTTTGCTCACCAGCATGGATCGAGACGGCACTAAATCAGGTTTTGATCTGGCGTTGACGCGCGCTGTGAGTGACGCGGTGAACGTGCCGGTCATTGCCTCCGGCGGTGTGGGCACGCTGGATCATCTGGTGGACGGCATCAAACTGGGTGGCGCAGACGCCGTACTGGCCGCCAGCATCTTTCACTACGGTGAATTCACCGTGGGCCAAGCCAAGCGCTATATGGCGCAGCACGGTATTCCCGTGCGGCTGTGTTGGCCATGGCCATCGCCGACAATACCGCCATGAAAACACCTGTGAACTGGTTAGATGCTGTGAAATGGGACGCGCAAGGCCTGGTGCCCGTGATCGCGCAAGAAGCGTCCAGCAAAGACGTGCTGATGTTCGCCTGGATGAACCGCGAGGCGCTGGAAAAAACGGCCGAGCTGGGGCGTGCGGTGTACTTCAGCCGCTCACGCGGCAAGCTGTGGTTCAAGGGTGAAGAATCCGGCCATGTGCAGACCGTGCATGAAATCCGTGTGGACTGCGATAACGACGTTGTTTTGCTTCAAATCTCCCAACTCGGCCATGAGCCCGGCATCGCTTGCCACACGGGTCGTCACAGTTGTTTTTTCAGTGTGTATAAAGACGGTAAATGGCAAGCTACCGAGCCGGTCTTGAAAGCCCCGGCTTCGATCTACAAATAAACCAATAACATGGCGGGACAGACCTTTAGCTCTGTCCTCAACTCAATTTATGACTTCCGATCCAACTGATGCCAACTCCGCTGATGTCCTCGCCCGTTTGGCGGCCATCATCGAGAGCCGCCTGCCGCACAACGGCGGCAACCCTGATCAAAGTTATGTCGCCCGTCTCTTGCACAAAGGGCCGGATGCATTTCTCAAAAAAATTGGTGAAGAAGCCACCGAAGTGGTCATGGCGGCCAAGGACGCCGATCATGGCGCGTCGACCGACAAAGTGGTCAATGAAGTGGCTGACCTTTGGTTTCATTGCTTGATTGCCTTAGCGCACTATGACCTCAAACCGGCTGACGTGCTGGCTGAACTGGAACGCCGAGAGGGAACCAGTGGCATCGAGGAAAAAGCCCTGCGCAAAGCCCTTGCTCGGGAAGGGGCAGGCCAGTGAGTGAGCCGGTGAGTGATGTGCAGACTCAAGGCGAAAAGCTCCAATCCCTCACGACGATTGGTACGGTTAGCTATGTGCTTCACCTGATCGTGGCTGTGGCGGCCTTGGTGCCGGGTGGGCAGGTGAGTCCGATTCTGTTGATCGTAGCCTTGATCACCGACATGGTGAAGCGCTCAGACGCTGAAGGCACCTGGCACGCCTCGCATTTCCGGTGGCGCATTCGCACCGTGGTGATGGCAGCGATCCTGTACGCCGTGACCTTGCCTTTATGGTTTCTTTTCTTGTTTCCGGGCTGGCTGGCCTGGACAGTGATTTCCATCTGGTTTTTGTACCGCATCATCACCGGCATGGTGAACATGAATAAGGGCTTGCCCATCGGAGATTTTGTATGACAGCAACGCATTCTCACAGCGACCTGGATTGCATCTTTTGCAAAATTATTGCGGGCAAAATCCCGTCAAAAAAAGTCTACGAGGACGAAGAAATTTACGCCTTTCATGACATTCACCCTTGGGCACCAGTGCATTTCTTGATGATCCCGAAAACCCATATCGCTTCCCTAGCTCAAGTGGGTGATGTGCATAGGGGGCTGTTGGGTCGTATGATGACATTGGCTCCCAAACTTGCTTTGCAAGAGGGGTGTAATCCATATCCGCAAGGGGGATTTCGTGTCCTCAGTAACACGGGTGACGAGGGGGGGCAAGAAGTGCAGCATCTGCATTTTCACGTGATTGGTGGGCCGCGCCCTTGGTTAAAAGGCTGATCCCTTCAGCGACTAAAATCAGTTTATTCCTTAGGAGAAACAAATGGGTTCGTTTTCTATCTGGCATTGGTTGATCGTTCTGCTGATTGTGGTGATGGTGTTTGGCACCAAGAAGCTGCGAAATCTGGGTGGCGATCTGGGCGGTGCGGTCAAAGGCTTTAAAGACGGCATGAAAGAAGGCGGCGCAGCGGCAGAAGAAAAACCTGCTGCCCCCGCAGCGCAAGTGGCCAATACGGCTGCTGCCGAGAAAACCACGATCGACGTGGAAGCCAAGACCAAGTCCTGAATGCACCGCGCAGTGTTGATTGAACGCTTGTGATTGATCTCGGCATTTCCAAGCTCGCGCTGATTGGCGCGGTGGCCTTGATCGTCATCGGTCCAGAGAAGTTACCGCGTGTGGCACGCACGGTGGGCACACTACTGGGCAAGGCGCAACGCTATGTCGCCGATGTCAAAGCCGAGGTCAATCGCTCGATGGATCTGGACGAGCTGAAGAAAATGAAAGAGTCGGTTGAAGGCGCGGCTCGTGACGTAGAAAACACGATTCAGACCAATGCCAGCGACTTTGAAAAGAGCTGGGCCGAGACCACGGCTGGCCTGGATTCATCACCCCTGCTGGAGCCCCCGGTCGATTCGCCCATCTACAAGCACCCCGGCAAACACTGGCGCATCAAGCAAGGTGCGACACCCAACTGGTACAAGGCCCGCCAGGGCATTCGTACCCGTGCCCTGTCAGGGGCTGCGCGCGTGGCCCGCTTTCGGCCCCAAAGACTGAGCTGAACGGTCACTGAAC
>CANCAO010000026.1 GCA_947374105.1 Comamonadaceae bacterium
ACGGGCAGCGTTTGGGGCCGCGCCCAGTTCATGACATCGGCCAAGGGCACAGTGTCATCCAGTTCGCCATGAATCACCAGCGTGCGCTCATGGGCTTCGGGCGGCAAGTCGGCCACGTCGAACCGGCTGGCCGCTGTACCGACCATCACCAGCTTCTCGATACGGCGTGCAGGCCACAAAGTGGCCAGAGTTTGGCTGAGCACAAATGAGCCAAAAGAAAAGCCTGCCAACGCCAGTGAGCCTTCAGGCGCGCATTGCTGCACCACCGTCAACAGGTCTTGCGCTTCCCCCCGGCCTTCGTCGTGCACGCCCTCGCTGGCACCCACGCCACGAAAGTTGAAACGCACCGCGCGCCAGCCCGATAGAACGAAAGCACGTGCCAGCGTCTGCACCACCTTGTTGTCCATGGTGCCACCAAACAACGGGTGCGGGTGGGCAATGATGGCCACGCCGCGCGCAACGATGCCCTCAGCCAGCACCGGCTCATCGATCAAGACCTCGATCTGGCCCGCTGCACCTGACAAGCTCAAATTTTGTGTTTTTGAATTCATGATTAACAGAGAACGACTCAACGTCCCAAATGAGGTGGCGTCAGCAGGCGCGTCACCACTTGTCCGTTTTTAAGATGGGATTCCACGATTTCATCAATGTCCGACCTGTCCACGTAGCTGTACCAAACCGCCTCGGGGTACACCACCAACACCGGTCCTGCGGCGCAGCGGTCCAGACAGCCGGCCTTGTTCACGCGCACCTGCCCTGGGCCACTCAGCCCCGCTGCTTTGACCATCGACTTGCAATGGTCAAACGCTTCTTGCGCTTGATGTTGCGCGCAGCAAGCTTCACCGCCCTTGCGTTCGTTCAGACAAAAGAAGAGGTGTCGCTCGTAGTATGAGGCGGAAGGAGCCGCAGTTTCGTGGGTGTTGGGGGAGGCTTGAATTGAACTCATCCACCGATTTTAGTTTTTTACCGGCTGTGCCCAGACCCGCGTCAACACATACAGCAGGGCGGCATAAGGCCAAAGCCAGCCCAGCCATTGAACCAAGCCATGAAATCGAATGAAACGCCCCTGCTCCCAGGTCTGTAGCGTCTGCGAAAAATAGGCACTGGCGGGGGCCTGATTCAGCACGCTCAGGTAAATACCCAAAGCCAGCAACATCAGCGCCGCGCTGACCCGGCTGGGCACCGGCAAGAGCATGAGCGCCAGTACGCCCCCCGCACCCAAGCCCACCTGAACCGGCAAACCCAGCCAGGCCCAGGCATGCGCAGGTCCATAGCTCATGGCGGCAGACAGCGCCGTCGCACCCACGCCCGTCAACACCACCGCACCCACAAACAAAGTGCGATGCGCCTTGCCCCGAATGACGCAAAACCCCAGCAGGCAGGGGATCAAAACCCCCAACATCACACACGCCAGTTCAGCCCCCGGCACCAACGGCTCCAAATCCAGATCACGCACCGGCAACCACTCCAAAAACGGCGTGTCCTGCAAGCGCTCGGCCAGTGCGGCCTCCAGGCGCTCAAACACCTGTCCCAGCCCCAGCGGCACGGCTGCCGGGAACAGCAGGGCCAGGGGCCACAAAGCCAATAGCACCAGCGCGCCGCGCGCATCGGGCAAGAACCAACGCGACCGAAAACGACTCCAGCGGTCAATCGCACCCCACTTCTCGAGCAAGGTGGCCACCACCGCCCCCAGCCACGCCCCCAACACGTTCAGACCCAAGTCCACATTGGACGGCACGCGCGCGGGCAGGTAACTCTGCAAGCACTCCATCACCAAGGACAACAGGCCAGCCGCTAGCGTGGCCAGACCAACAGCCCATCGCCCACGCCGGGTGCGCAAAGCACTCAAAGCCAGTAAAAAACCCAGCGGGGTGTAGCCCAGAACGTTGGAAACCAAGTCAAAACCGGTCCAATACCGGGGCCAAGGTGCAAGCAGATAGGCCCAAGGGGCCAGACCCACATCACGCCAATCGGTAAACGGATACAGACTGGCATAAACAATCAGCCCCGCGTAAACCAGGGCCAAAGGCCAGGCGGAGGTCTTGTGCATTGCCCAAACAGCCTCAAAAGGGTTTGACCACCACGAGAATTACCGCCGCCAACATCAAAACCACAGGGACTTCATTGAACCACCGGTACCAGATATGGCTGCGTGACGGGGCACCGCGCATGAATTTCTTCAAAATTGCACCGCAGGCATGGTGGTAACCCAGCGCCAAAACAACCACCACCAACTTGGCATGTAGCCAGCCATTGCCCGATCCTTGACCGATGCCATAACCCAACCATAGCCACAAGCCGAACACCAGAGCGGGCAGCGCCAACACGGTCGTAAAGCGCAAAAGCTTGCGCGCCATCAGCAACAAGCGCTCGCGCTCGGCCTGTGACTCGGCAGGCACCATCGCCAAATTGACAAAAATGCGAGGCAGGTAGAACAAGCCGGCAAACCAGCTGGCGACAAAAACGATGTGGAGTGATTTAACCCAGAGCATGGGCAAAGTGTAGGGCACAAAAAAAACCCCAGCACGAAGCTGGGGTGGTAAGCCTATTTGCTGTCACACATCAAGGCCCTGCTCAGGGAGGAAAAGCAGGAGGTGGCGAACCACCCGGACGAACTCTATCAAAAGAGAGTGCAAACTTCAACACCCAGCATGTAAATATTTTCCGAATCTTGCTTTTGGGTCAAACACCGTTCTTGAAGTATCCCGATTCGCCGCTTTGATTTGACGCCAAGCCATGAGTCGCTCGAAATCAGGCACAATTTTCCCCATGACAGCCCATGCCCCCTACCCCTTCAGCCGTCCACGCCGCCTACGCCGTGACGAGTTCACCCGCAATCTGGTGCGTGAAAACGCCCTCAGCCCGAGCGACCTGATCTACCCGGTCTTCGTGCTAGATGGCCAGCAACGCCGCGAGATTGTGGCCTCCATGCCCGGCGTGGAGCGCCTGAGCTTGGACCTGCTGCTACCCGTAGCGCAGGAATGCGTGGACTTGGGTATCCCTGTGATGGCCTTGTTCCCGGTAATAAACCCGGCCTTGAAAACCCCCGACGGGCGCGAAGCCCTCAACCCCGACGGCCTGGTGCCACGTGTGGTGCGCGCCCTGAAATCAAACTTCCACCAGCTCGGCGTGATGACCGACGTAGCACTGGACCCCTTCACCAGCCACGGCCAAGACGGCCTGCTGGACGACAGTGGCTACATCCTGAATGACGCCACCGTTCAGGTGCTCGAACAGCAAGCCCTCACTCAGGCGCAGGCCGGGGTGGACATCGTCGCACCCAGCGATATGATGGACGGCCGGATCGGCGCGGTCCGCTCGGCCCTGGAGGCCAGCGGCTTCATCCACACCCGCATCATGGCCTACAGCGCCAAATACGCCAGTGCCTTTTACGGCCCGTTCCGCGACGCCGTGGGTTCCGCCGCCAACCTGGGCAAGAGCGACAAAAAAACCTACCAAATGGATCCCGGCAATTCGGACGAAGCCTTGCGTGAGGTGGCACTCGACATTGCCGAAGGCGCCGACATGGTGATGGTCAAACCCGGCATGCCCTACCTGGACATCGTGCGTCGCGTCAAAGACGAATTCCACGTGCCCACCTTTGCCTACCAGGTGTCGGGCGAATACGCCATGCTCAAAGCGGCGGCGCAAAACGGCTGGCTTGACCACGACGCCGTCATGATGGAAAGCCTACTGGCCTTCAAACGTGCCGGTGCCGACGGCGTGCTCACCTATTTCGCCCGTGATGCCGCCAAGTTGCTACAAAAATAGTAGCTTCTTGTGGTCTATTGATAATGCTTAGCAGGCTATTTGGCACTTAAAACCCAGCAAAAAATGAGCCCCATGCGCATCTTTCACGTCCACGGCACGCAGGTCAGCGAAAGCGCTCAATTGCCCGAGCAACTCCCCGCGCAAGGATTTGTCTGGATCAGCTGCGCACGCCCGGCTTTTGAAGCCGCGCAAGGCGACATCCAGGTGCTGCTGCAAAAGCTGTGCGGCATGGCGCTGGTCGATCTGCACGTCTCTGACCTGCTCAACCCCCACCTGCCCTCCGCCTTTGACAGCACCTCGCAGTACGACTTGTTGGTGTTTCGCCGTCTGGCCAGAAGCACCCCTCAGGCCGAGGCCGCGCCGCAACGCCCCCCCCTGCATGCGCCCGTCAAACGCAGCGGGCCATCCATCTTGCGACGGATTGACACCAGTCCAGTCGGCTTTGCCGTCTTTGACCGAGTGCTGCTGACCGTGCACCCCAGCGACTGCGCGGTGCGTGACGCCTACGCCAGTCGTCTGCTAACTGCGGGCCAAGCCGATGCCCGCAGCCCTGTCTTGACCACGCCGAATGCGGCGAACAGTCCGGATGGCCGCTCCACCGGTGCGCGTGGCGTACCCGCCAGCCCAGCCGACATGATGCTGCGCATCGTCAGCCAGATGGTGGACGGCTTTTTGGAACTGCGGCGCGAGCTCTCGCACCAGCTTGACCACTGGCAGACCGAACTGCTAAGCCCCCGCTCGCGCTTTAACAACTGGGCGGCACTGCTTGAAGCCCGCCTGTCGCTGCACCAACTCGACGAGATCTGTGAAGATCAACGCGCCTCGGTACAAGAGTGGATTGACGCCCTGGCCAGTTGGCCCAGCGCGGTCAGCGCGCCCGATGAGCGCGAACGCGAACTCCTAAGGGTGCGCAGCCGCGACGTGCTTGAGCACATCGAGCGTGTCGTCAGCCACGTGCACCGTCTGGAGCACAACGCCGAAGCAGCGGTGCAAATGCATTTCTCAGCGCAAGGCCATCGCACCAACGACATCATGCGCACGCTCACCGCGCTCACCGCCATCTTTTTGCCCCTCAACCTGATCGCGGGCATCTTTGGCATGAACTTCGAGTTCATCCCTTTTCTGCACTTGCAAAACGGCTTTTGGTGGGCTCTAGGCGCCATGGTCTCCATTGCCAGCTTGCTAGGCGCACTATTCTGGCGCAAGCGCTATTTGGCACGCACGGGCAGCCTCTAATGGCATGACAAATAGATGGATTTAATGAAAATAACGCCTTTAGCCATTTAAACAGTAGCGTAATAAGCTATCAAATACATAGCATTAAATCGTAGGCCTAAAACGCACCGTGGCGCGCAATCCCACCCCTTCGGCGATCACGCCCAGCTCAAAACGGGCCCCCATCACCTGCGCAAACTTGGTCACAATGGCCAAACCCAGCCCCGCACCTTGGCCTAGTTGCTGTGTCGCCTGACCCCGCACACCGCGTTGCATCAGGTGCTGGCTTTGCTCAGGTGTCAGGCCTGGACCGTTGTCCACAACAGACAAGGTGACGACCCCCTCGCTCACCGCCAACTCAACGGTTACCGTGCTGATGCGCCCTTCGGGCGCTCGGCCATAGCGCAGGGCATTGTCAATCAGATTGCCCAGGATGCCCTCAATCAGCGCCGCATTGCCTTGCACGCGAAAGTTCTGGCTCAGCGCTTGCTCCAGGCCTTGAACGCCCAAATCCACGCCAGCAGCATCGGCGCGTGGCAGGTAACGCAACACGGTTTCTTGCACGATGACATCCAGTGCAACCACGTCGGTGGAGACCTCGGCTTGAGCCTCCTCACTCAGCGCCAGCGCCAGCAACTGCTCGACCAAGCGACTGGCACGCGCTTCACTTACGGTGATTCGTTGCAGTTGTTCGCGCCACACGGCGGGCACGGGCTGCGCCAAGCCGTATTCAGCCAGCGCGCGGATACCGGCCAGAGGGGTGCGCAGCTCGTGCGCCACATTGCCCGAGAACTCGCGCTGCGCCTGCATGCTGTGGCTCACACGCGCCAGCAAGGCGTTGGTGGCACGGCCTAACTGCTCAATATCGCTCGAACTTGCAGACACCGATACCGGCGTCAAGTCCAGCGCGTCACGCTGATTGATGGACTGCTGCAACTGCGCCAAGGGCCACAACTCATGGCCAATCACTCGGCGCAGCCACACGGCCAGCAAGAGCAACAACAAGACTTGCGGACCGACCGAGTAAAGCAAGACACTGCGCAACAAGTCATTGCGACTGCCCAGAGTTTGAGCCACCACCACTTCAAAAGGTGCGGGCTGGGCCAGAACCACCGCCACACTGCGCAGGTTTTTCCCCTGGTAGCTGATCTCGGCAAATCGGCTTTGCGCCTTGCCCTGCGGTTGCGGCGCATGCAAACCTGGATGCCCCGCCAACACAGAACCATCGGGGCGCAATACGGCAAAAAAAATGGCTTCGCTGCGGTCAAACAAAACAGTACTCATCTCGTTGTCGGACAACTCCAACACCAGCTCCGGTGGCGCGTCGGGTAACTTGCTTTGCGGCTGCAACTTGACCCTGGACGCCAGCGCGTAAGCATCGTCCAACAGCGCCCGGTCAAAGGCGGTTTGCGCAAAGTAGTACGCCACCCCCACCGTGACAGCCGTACCCAGCAGCCAGGTCAGCGCCAGCGGCAGCAGCACATGGCTCACCACGCGCGCGCGCAGTGAGGGCAGGCGTGCGCCTGCTGACAGGTTAGGTTCAGGCAGTGGGCTCAAGGTCATCTCCCGTAGTGGACTCCAGCACATAGCCCAATCCGCGCAGGGTGCGGATAGACGCCCCGCTACCAGCCAGCTTCTTGCGCAGGCGAGAAATAAAGGCCTCCAAAGCGTTGCCCCCCAGCGATTCATCAAAGCCGGACAACTTGTCTGACAGCGCCCGTTTGCTGACCACCCGGCCCGGTGGCGTCATCAACTCCCAAAGCACTTCAAACTCGCGCGCAGGCAAGTCCAGCACGGAGGCACCCAGTGAGAAGCGGCGCGTCTTGCGGTCCAGCGCTAGTCGACCAATCTCAAAGTGATCGTCTGTGCCCTGTGTGCGGCGCACCAAGGCGCGCAGCCGCGCCTCCACCTCAGCCAGCTCAAAAGGTTTGCCCAGGTAGTCGTCGGCACCTGCATCCAGGCCGGCAATGCGCTCATCGGTGCGGTTGCGTGCAGTCAGCACCAACACGGGGGTGCGATCACCCCGGGCGCGCGCCGCGCGCAGCACCGTCAAGCCGTTGCCCAGGGCTGCGTGTGCACTATCCGAGACCGGCAGGTTCAGATCAAGCAGCACGGCGTCAAAGGGCTGCACGCGCCAGAAATGGTCAGCCTGCGCCAGCGTGGTGGCCGGGTCCACCCGATGCCCGGCGTCTTGCAGGCTGCGTCGCATCATCTCCAGCAGCACAGCATCGTCTTCAACCAGCAGGATTCTCATGGGCTACGCGTTTTCACTAGGTGAGCAAGTCAGTCGGTGGTCAGTCTGGCACAAGGACAATTCTGCGCATGAGCATACGACAGAACCTTTTGCTGGCCAGTCTGGCCCTGGCCTGCACCACCACCGCCACGACCCAAGCCCTGGCGCAGACCCCCAGTGCCACCCCAGCAACCAGCCCGGCCACCATCACAGCCCCCATCAGCCTGAGCCAAGCCCTACAGGCCGCCAGCAATAACCTGGACGTCGCACTGGCCCGCCACGCTCTGGCAGGCGCGCAAGCCGACATCCTAAGTGCCAACCGATCGCCCTTCCCCACGCTGAGCGCAAAGGCGAGTCAGATGGATTTGCAAAATGGCCTGGGCGACGGCAACCTTTTCACCGAAAAACGGGTGGACAAAGCCATCGGCCTGGACTGGACTTGGGAGCGTGGCAACAAACGGGAGTTGCGCACACTGACCGCCCGCCAAGCCGCCGCCGCCGCCCAAGCTGACCTGGACGAGGTGCGCACCCAGCAACTGCTGGCCACCCAGGCCGGATTTTTTGACCTGCTAGCGGCCCAGGAACGCAATGTGCAAATCGGTCTGATCGAGCGCAGCGCGGCACAACTTGCGGTGACCGCCAACAAACGCCTACAAGCCGGGGACTTGTCGGCCCAGGACGCCAGCCGCACCGAGATTGAAGCCCAGCGCGCCCGCGCCGACCTGCAAGCCGCCGAACTGGAACGTCAGCGCGCCGCGATCAGTTTGTGGCAGCTCACAGGCATCACAACGCCGCATCAACAGTTGCAGGCACAGGCCGACTGGCCCGCGCTCGGCGGCGTGTCATCGTCGTCAGCGCCTGACCTGAACGCCTTGATCGAAACCCGTGCCGACGTGCGTGCCGCACAAGCCCGCGTGCAAGCCGCCCAGGCGGCGCTAGACGGCAGCAGCGCCCAAAAGGTGTCAGACATCACCGTCGGTGCCTCGTATGACCACTTCCCCGGCACCTCCACCGCGTTGATGGAGTTGCGCATGCAAATGCCCTTGCAATGGGGCTATAGCTACCAGGGCGAGATCGCCCGCTCAGCTGCCCAACTGGCGCAGGCCCAAGACGCGCTGGAAAAAGTGCGCCGCCTGGCCCAGGCCGAACTGCAAGGCTTGCAGCAACTGACCTTAAGCACCGCCCAGCGTGCCCAGAGCTATGAGACCGAAATCCTGCCACGGGCGCGCCAAGTGGCCGACGGGGCCGAGTTGGCCTACAGCAAAGGTGCCCTGTCCCTGACCGACCTGCTAGACGCCCGCCGTACATTGCGCAGCACCTTGCTGGACGCGCTCAATGCCCGTGCCGACTACGCCCGCGCCTCAGTGGCCTGGCAGTTGCGCACGCAGGTCACTCCATAAATTTCTCATTAGGAACCGCCAATGAATCGCTTTCTCCCCTTGTGCAAACTGTCAGTCTTGACCCTGGCGGCCTTGACGTTGCTCGCCTGCACCGAAGCCCCTCCACCCAAGCAAGAAACGCCCGCCCCCATCGTGCAGGGCAACCAATTGCGGTTTCCTGCAGACCACCCACAACTGACCCTGCTAACGCTGACCGCCGCCGCGCCCGCCAAACCCATTGCCATCGAGCTGCCTTCCAAACTGGTCTGGAACGAAGAGCGAACACAACGCATTTACCCCGCCTTTGCCGGTCGCGTGATGGCGATCAAAGCGGATGTGGGGCAGCCAGTCGGTATTGGGGCGTTGTTGGCCCAGTTAGCGTCACCCGATTTTGGTCAGGCCCAGAGCGAAACCGCCAAGGCTCAAGCCGATATGCACCTGACGCAAAAAGCACAGCAACGTCAGCGCGAGTTGTTTGAGGCGGGCATTGTCGCCAAGAAAGATCTGGAACAAGCCGACGCCGACGCCGCACGCGCGCAAGCCGAGGTGGAGCGCGCCCAGGCCCGCACGCGCCTGTACGGAAGCGCCACTGGCGTCAACCAACAATTGGCCCTGAGCGCCAGCATCAACGGCGTGGTGGTCGAGCGCAATTTGAACCCCGGCCAAGAGGTGCGGCCCGACCAGTCTGGCCCCGGCGTGCCTGCCCTGTTTGTGGTGACCGACCCCGCCTCGCTATGGATCCAGATTGACGCGCGCGAGTCCGAAATCGGCACGGTGCGCCCCGGTGCCGCGTTTGAGTTGGTCGTGCCCACGCTGCCAGGTCAAAAATTTGAAGGCCGCGTCATCACCGCCTCGGACTTCATTGACCCCGCCACTCGCACCATCAAGATTCGCGGCGTGATCGCCAACCCCAAGCGCCTACTCAAAGCCGAGATGCTGGCCACAGCGCGTTTTGACCGCATTTTTGAGGCCGCTCAGGTCGTGGTGCCCGCCTCTGCCGTGATGCTGCGCGGCTCACGACATTCGGTTTTTGTGCAGACCCGAACTGGCGAGTTTGAACCACGTGAAGTCGAGCTGGCCTACGAGGGTGCCAAGCAAGTCGTCATCGCCAGTGGCTTGCAGGCCGGTGAGCAGGTGGTGAGTGATAACGCGCTCTTACTGGCCCGACTGCTGCGCCTAGCGCAGGATGAATCCAAAGCCCCGGACACCAAGACCGCTCCCACCAAGACGGAGCAAAAATGAAACGCCTGATTCAGTACGCCCTGCACCAGCCCCTGTTCATCATCCTGGGGACGCTGCTGTTTGTGATGTCCGGCGTAATCGCCTTCAAAAACCTGTCGGTTGAGGCCTTTCCGGACGTGACCGACACCCAGGTGACCGTGATCGCACTGTTCCCGGGTCGTGCCGCTGAAGAGGTGGAAAAGCAAGTCACGCTGCCGATTGAGGTCGCCCTATCAGGTTTGCCCAACGCTATTCGCGTCTTCTCGCACACCCAGTTCGGCCTGTCATTCACCGTGGTCACCTATGACGACAACGCCAAGGTGCAAGAGGCCCGCCAGCAGGTGAATGAGCGCCTACGCAGCATTGACCTGCCGCAAGGCGTAACCGCCAACATCGCGCCCAATGCCACCCCTGTGGGTGAAATCATGCGCTACCGGGTGGTGGGCGACGGCAAATCCACCACCGAACTGCGCACGCTGGAAGACTGGGTGATCGAGCGCGCCTTGCGCCAGGTGCCCGGCATCGCCGACGTGGTGGCCATGGGTGGCTTTACCAAACTGTATGAGGTGCAGCCCGATCTGGACAAACTGCGCGCCTACAAGCTGTCGTTTCAAAACTTGCTGGACGCGCTGGGGCGCGGCAACTCCAACGCGGGCGGCAGCTACGTCGCCCAGGGCGTGCAGCAGTACGCCATTCGCGGCATTGGTTTGCTGACCTCGGCGGACGACATCGGCAACATCGTGGTGGCCGCGCGCAACGGCACACCCATTTTGATCAGCGACATTGCCAAGGTCACCATCGGCTCCGTGCCGCGCTTAGGCGTGGTGGGTCAAGGCCTGGACGATGATGTGGTCACCGGCATTGTGATCATGCGCAAAGGTGAAAACGCCAGCGAAGTGCTCAAAGGCGTGAAGGCCAAAATTGAAGCGCTCAACGCCCATGGCTTGCCGCACGGTGTGCAAATCGTGCCGTTTTATGACCGCACCTGGCTGATGGGCAAGACCCTGTCCACCGTGTTCAAAAACCTGGTGGAAGGGGCCTTGCTGGTGTCGCTGGTGCTCTACATCTTCTTGTCCAACCTGCGCGCCAGTTTGGCGGTGGTGGTGGTGATCCCGTTGGCCCTGCTCGCCACCTTTTTGGGCCTCAAGATCATGGGGGTGCCGGCTAACTTGCTGTCACTCGGTGCCATGGACTTCGGAATCATCGTGGACGGGGCGGTGATCGTGATCGAGAACATCATGCACCGGCTCGAAAAAGACAGCGAGAACATGTCTGACAACGAACGCAAGCAGGTGATCATTGACGCGACCAATGAAGTGGGGCGTCCCACCTTGTTCTCGATGCTCATCATCATTGCCGCACACATCCCCATCTTTGCGCTACAACGCCATGAGGGCCGTATCTTTCAGCCCATGGCGCTGTCCGTCACCACTGCCCTGGTGGGCTCGCTGATTTTCTCTTTAACTCTGGTGCCCCTGCTGGCCTACTGGATGCTGCGCAAGAAGCTGCCGCATGGCGACAACCGCGTGGTGGCCTGGTCCAAACGGATGTACGCACCTGTGCTGGATTGGGCGTTGTCGCACAGCCGCAAGGTGGTTTTCATCGCGCTGGCCATGTTTGCCGTGTC
>CANCAO010000027.1 GCA_947374105.1 Comamonadaceae bacterium
GCGGCATTGCCTGCTCGATGTGGACCGGTGAGGATTGAGAAGTGGTCATGTTCTCGTCCTCACTTGGCCGCACGTTCGGACGTGGAGACGTGCAGCGCGCTGTGCTCGTACTCGGTCACCACTTCCAGCGGATAAGTCACCCGCTTGGAGAGCTTGAGATAGTGCGGGCCGCGCCCTTCGGAGCGCCAGCGTTGCAACGTCTTCGGGCTCACGCCCCAGCGCTGCGCCAGTTCGTTTTCAGAGAGCGCGCGCCGCTCGTGCGGTGCCACCGGTGCGGACATCGCCAGAGTGGCTGATTGACCGCGATTTGCTGATGTTGATTGCAGCATTGATACCCCTTTCAGTAAGGTGAGGAACAACGCTGCTATTGAAAAATTTAGGTGGCGAACTGTTAAGGAACTGGCTGGCGAACCAGTGGGTAAGTTCGGGTTCGCCAGTGACCGCAGAAACGAAAACGGCGAGCCGCAGTGGCTCGCCGTCTTGTGGGGATGGATGGTTAGATCAGGATGTCACTTTTGCCGCACACGGCATGGCATAGGTGCCAGCGCGTTGATTGGTCTTGACCAGCTCTCGATACGCGCGCAGTGGCCCTTCGTACTTGGGATCTCCCTTGTTCTTGGTCTTGACCTTGAACACATCGATGGGCTTATCGCTTGTCAGGCCAGCGCGCGACATCACGCTGTGTGCTTCCTGTTCCTGCCCACCAAAGTGCCAGAACGCACCAAACACGGATGCATGCGCTTCAGACAGGCCAATTGGCGCAGACTCACCCGGCAGATGCACCCATCTGAAGTCGGTAGAGAAGGGCCCGTTCACCGCCTCGATGATGTCGGCATAAACAGCAGCATCCGCCACAGCCTCCGGTTCCATAAAGCTGATGTTGCCGCCGTAAAGCGTGAAGCGTTCTTCCAGCGGCAGCCAAGCGGCAGCGCCAGCAAGAGGATCATCAACAACATCGCGCAGTGGCTTGGGCGTGATCAGCCAAGGTATCGCCGCGCTGCGGGTGCGCGCGATTAGCGAAGGCTGTTGCAGCAACAGATCCAGGCAGCGGGACAGGATGACAGGACGACGCTGATATGTGCCTAGTCGCCACACGCCGTTAACCATAGCGACTGCGCCCTGCTGCGCAGGCACGTTGAGCGCTCCGCGCAGTTTGCGGATCAGCCAGTCAGGATCGAACAACCACGCTTGCCGATCAACCGCATCTACGGCTATAGATCCGCAGTCGGGGCACTGGCAAGCGAGACCGGTAACAGTTTGAACGACCTGACCACGATGCAACTGGCAGTATGGGCACAGCACGTACCTGAGATCCAACTGGTGCTGCTTCACCGCGCGAATTTCGCCCAGCGCGGCCAGCGCCCCGCGCTCGGGGTCAGAAAGCGCAGACTCGAGTGTCGGCTCCTCGTTGCCAAAGAGCCGACACGCAAGCGCCCAGGTAGTCGCGTTATTGGCCTTGCTCAATTGCGCGCTCGTCCACCAGTTCCGGGCGCTCCCCGGCCATATCAGCCTGCGCCGACAGCGTCTGCTTTTCTTGCAGGATGCCGATCTGCACCAGGTAGCCCTCCAGCTGGGCACGCAACTTCTCGTCGAACTTATGCAGGTTCAGACGACCACGGCGTGTCACTTCCACGGTCACAACGGGGCTGCGCTGTTTGCCTGGGGGTGGCGCGTAGTACAGGTTGATGGTGGCTGCGGTCACCAGCCAGTGCCGCGCCAGTGGATTGTCATGCTCGAATTTTTCGGCAATCAATTCCGTGACGCATTCATGCTGGCTGCTGGCCATCGCCGTGAACTCGGCCTTAAGGTGGGTGTCCGGGCTCATCAACGTGATCGACTTGACCTGCAGTGACACAAAGCCATCTGCCGCCGCCTGCGGCACCTGGAAACCCAACTTCAAGGTCGACAGATCCAGCGTTGGCGGTTTGATCCGCTGCGCCGCCACATCCACACCCAGCAGATGCAGCGCGAAGGCATGGGCCAGCATCTCATGGTATTTCGCGCCACCGCGAATCAAGGTGCGGACCACGCCAGTGGCGTCCGAGTACTCCAAGGTCATGTGGATATTTGGGCTGCCGACACGGCGCTGCAGTGTCGTGCCGTCAAACTCCAGCCGCATCATGGCCAGGTCCTTGGCGTGCACCGTGACGAGCTGTGTGCCTTGCGTGCGGTCCAGCAGGTGCGCAACGCAGACCTCGCCACATCCGAGTTCCTTTTGGTAGAAACCTTTGATGGCATCGCCGAACGCCGCCATGGATGCCGGGTCGCGGCGCACCGTGACCTTGATTCCAAGGTCATGCTGCTGCGCGTGCTGGGTATGGCTGTCGACATACTCCATCTCCGCTGCCTGCTCAAACAGGTCCATGTGGTGGACGAATAGCCAAAACGCCCGGTGGATATCGCTCTGGCAACCGATCAAACTGACCAGGGCAGCGCCGTTTGCTGAGGTGGCCTGGAACATCGCCTGCTTACCGCGAGGGTGCGCAAGTTGCGTGCTGACGTGCAATCCGGCCACTACCTTGTCCCGCACCCCAATGTCGGGGTAGGTCTGGATCGCCTCAATCAGCCGGTTGGAAGTAGCTGGATCGTCCGTCCAGTCAAAATCTGGCGGGAACACCATGCCTTGGTTTTGGAGGTAAGTGCGCAGCGTCGCGTCGACTGGCAGGTTAAGCAGCGCATCAGCGTAGGTCAGTTTCATACTCGGTCCTTTCAGGATGTCGTCGTTGGACTGAAGACCGGAACCTTGCGGTGCTGCCGTCGGCGACTGGTTGCACAAAATAGGCCATGTACCGTCAAAAGTCATGTAGAACGATACAAGACCGATTGTACGCGCCCATGCCCGCTTGTCAATCAACATGGCACTTGTTCTTTGAATTGGCTCTTTCTGCTATACTTTTTGGCTATTTCAAGGGTTATTACGCAAATGCCAAGTCCTTTCGGAATACGGTTACGGCAATTACGAGAAGCCAAGGGCTTCACACTCCAGCAAGTGGCAGACGCCGTTGGTTGCAGCAAGGGTTATGTCTGGGAGCTGGAAATGCGCGAGGGCCAGCGCCCCACCGCCGAGCGCCTGAACGCCATCGGCAAGCTGCTCGGCGTGAAGGTGGAGGATTTGCTGGGCGAGCCCATTGGTGAAGTCACGCCAGCCAGCGGCGCTGATGTCGCTTTTTTCCGGGAATACGCCGGGATGAGTGAAGATGAGAAAAAACGCTACCGGGACGCCATGAAGCTGATGTTTGGCAACAAGGGTTCCGACGCGGAGGGCGCTTGAGCGACGCTGCACCGCTGAACAGTTTCAAGGCTGCCGCCAAGATACTGACCTGGCTGGATGCAATGGGCAGTCTCACCTTGCCCATTGATCTGGAACTGGTCAGGCAGATGCTGCCTGACACCCCATTTGGACGTGGCACGTCCATCAAAGAACCGGCCAATCTGACCTGGAATGCCAGCGAGGGCGCACTGGTGCGCAATCCAGAGAATCATGCAGAGTGGGGAATTTTTGTAAACCCAAAGGCTCGCGCCGAGCGCAGACGGTTCACCGTGGCACACGAACTGGGGCATTTTGTTCTGCACCGCGCGACCCAGGCGACTTTCAACTGCGACAAGGAGAGCGTGTACACCGGGATCGACACGCTCAAGGCAATCGAGCGCGAGGCCGACGACTTCGCCAGCAACCTGCTGATGCCCGGCAATATGCTGCGGGACCGTATTGATGGCAAACGCATCGACATCCATCTGCTCGGCGCTCTGGCCAAGGAGTTCGGTGTGTCGCTCGAGGCGATGTGCATCCGCTTGGTCAAATACACCGAACAGCGCGTAGTCCTGGTTTACTGGGATAACGGATTTTTGAAGTACCAATGGCCCAGTGGCGAAGCCAGACGTACGCGTGTTCGATTGCGAAAAACTGCAGATCCGCAGGAACCACTACTTGGCACACTGGCCGCCGATGAGGAAATCGCGCAAGAGTGGGATGGCGTGGACATGCCTGCCATTGCGTGGTGCACAAGTGAAGCCAGCGACATACGCTTGAGAGAACTCAAGCACACCTACGCCGACGGCAATCGGGTCCTGTCATTGCTGATGCT
This sequence comes from Comamonadaceae bacterium, assembly GCA_947374105.1. GTDB lineage: Bacteria > Pseudomonadota > Gammaproteobacteria > Burkholderiales > Burkholderiaceae_C > CANCDA01. The sequence goes on from CANCAO010000027.1 coordinate 4,086, forward strand.
GGAATCGGCTCCGCCGCGCACGTACCATGCCAGCGGTTGGGAGGATGAGGAAACGCGCGACACATTCGATCGGTTCATCGACAACGGGCAGTTTCCGGTGCGATGAAAACGAGCCAGGAACGCACATTCACCCTTGCCCGGTTTCGGCAGTCTTAACCTGCCGTCCAACTACCTGATATCAAACATCATCGACAGATGCAGCCCGAGTATCTTGCCCGTCTCAGTGAGTCAGTCCAACAATTCGTCCTTGAAGTCGAGAAAGACGCGGGCGTTGAAATCAACGTAATTCTCGCCATCAAGCAAAACGATGGCGGAACTACTGGTCAGGGCAAACTTGCAGTCGTCATCAACGCCCAAAGCATTCAACTCTTTGCGCCGACCAATGGATACTTCCCCGAAGGGGGGGTTCGCCATGAAGTGCTGCATGTGCAGCGGTTTCATGTCGAGGGAGTTCCCAAGCTGTCTTTAGCCGATAGTGAAGAATGGGATAGAAGTTTTTCCGATGCGCTGGGTGACCTCGACAATGCCATCGAGCACGTAGTCATCGTTCCTGTGGAACTTCAATTTCATCCAGAGCGACGCGATCATTGGGAAGCCGTGATGCGAAATGTCTGTTTGGGCCTTCCCGATGTACCAGAGGGCGAGCGACGCCTTGCGGTCTGTCTTCACTGGACGTTCCTGCGCCATGTCCTACCTGACTCGCCCCTGGTTGAGATCGTAAAAAATTTCGCGCAGAAGCATGCGTTGCTGGAAATGGCCGACCACTTCGCCGATCAGTTCATATCTGCAGCGGCTAGTAAGGAGGAACTTGTGCGCCTCATTTTCCTCACTTTTCCCGAAATTTCGAAAAGCCGCGCAGCTTTGGAATACATCAACAGCATGACGGGCACAAGCCAGAAGCCAATTCCATAGATCGAATACGGCGAGCAAACCTCTCCATCAATTTCCGAGGACTGTTTTCGGTACAGCATCTCATTGCCCCTCGATAGCGCGCTAAAACGAGTTACTCCGACATGGCTCGGCCCATAGCATGGATGACAGTTTTCCATCTGGAGCGCCACCCATGTCAAATGTCGAATCACCCTTACCTGCGCATCGCCTGACGCACGAAATTCAGCCCCGGCACCCGCACCGGGAAATCGCCGAACTACTGGCCACAGCGATTGTGCGGGCACGTCTCAAGAGCATGCAGCCTTTTGTCGACACCGAGAGCGAAGTTAGCCTTGGCTTTACTGGCAACCAGCGCGTCAATGCGAACCCGTCTTACACAGAAGGAGTTCAAGAATGACGACGCAAGCAACCACGACCATCGCGCAAATAGCGCAGCTACCCAACCTGCCCATGGAAAGCCTTTGGGCCTTGTGGGACGAGCTTTTTGACCGCCGCCCTGGCCACCACCATCGCACCTATCTCGAAAGCCGGATCGCCTACAAATTGCAGGAGCGTGCATTTGGCGGCATGTCCAGTCACGTCCGGGCCAAGCTGGAAAAAATCGGCGAAACCGGAGAGGTGCCAGGCCACAAGAGGCGCGCCGAAAGCGATCTTGCTCCGGGCACTACCCTGGTGCGCGAGTACGACGGCGTCACTTACCGGGTCAAGGTGATGGACGACGGACGTTTCGACCTCAACGGTCGCCCGTTCAAAAGTCTGTCAAAGGTGGCGCGCGAAATCACTGGTACGGTGTATTCCGGTCCGGTGTTTTTCGGCCTGAAACCATCCAGCCGTGAACGAAAGGCTGGACTGGTATGAAAACGACTGCAACACGTTCGCCAGCACTGGTCCCCAAAAAGCGCTGCGCCATTTACACCCGCAAGTCCACCGACGAGGGGCTGGACCAGGAGTACAACAGCCTTGAAGCCCAACGTGACTCGGCGCTGGCATTTATCAGTAGTCAACGACACGAAGGATGGATTGCCGTCAACGATGGTTACGACGATGGTGGATTCTCCGGTGGTAACACCAACCGGCCCGCGCTGAAGCGCCTGCTTGCGGACGTCGAAGACGGGCGCATTGATGTGGTGGTGGTCTACAAGATTGACCGCCTATCGCGATCACTGTCCGACTTTGCCCAGATGGTCGACCTGTTCGATGCCCACGGCGTCACTTTTGTATCCGTGACCCAGCAGTTCAACACCACAACCAGCATGGGTCGATTGACGCTGAACATTCTGCTGTCATTTGCCCAGTTCGAGCGCGAAGTCACTGGCGAGCGGATCCGCGACAAGATTTCGGCTAGCAAGGCCAAGGGAATGTGGATGGGAGGTACGCCGCCCCTGGGCTACGACGTGCGGGATCGAAAACTCGTGGTCAACGAATCCGAGGCCGCGTTGGTCAGGGACATTTTTGCGCGGTATGCCGAAACAGGATCTGCAGCCCAACTGGTGCGCGAGTTGCAGATCGAGGGCCACACCACCAAAGTATGGGTCGCACAAAACGGTCGCCGTCACGATGGAAAGGTAATTGACCAGCAGTGCTTGTTCACCATGCTGCGCAACCGCCTCTACCTTGGAGAAATCACGCACAAGGGCCAATCATTCCCTGGCCAGCACGAGCCCATCGTTTCCACCGATCTATGGGCGGCGGTGCACGCGTTTGTTGATGGCCGCAAGCAGGGGCCTCGCACCCGGTACAAAAAGGAACCCGCGTTGCTGACGGGCCTGCTGTACGCGCCAGATGGTCAGCGAATGCTGCCGACCTACACCCAGAAGAAAAACGGAAAGCGGTACCGTTACTACGTTCCCTATCTGGAAAAGCGGCAATCGGCGGGTGCGACTTACGATCACACCCGGCCCAACATTGGGCCGCTGCCAGCCTTGGAAATCGAAACTGCCGTGCTGGCGCAGGTGCACAAGGCATTGCAGGAACCCGAAATGATCATTGGTGTCTGGCAGGCCGGTATGGCACTGCGGGAGCGGCAGGAAATGGACGAGCCGACCGTGCTGGTGGCCATGCGTCAGATGAGCGAGGTTTGGGAAAACCTGTTTCCGATCGAGCAGAACCGGATCATGCGTTTGCTGATTGATCGGGTCCAACTGCATGAGGACGGGTTGGACATCATCTGGCAGGACGACAGTTGGCAACGGTTCTGCCGGGAACTGGAGCGCCACCAGTTCGTGGCAGAGCAACGCGCACCAGCCGATGTGGAGACGGTGTGATGAACTCCCCCGAAAAGCCCACGCGCGAAACGCCAGCGGCACGCCGTGTCGTGGTCACACCATCGGGCAAGCCAAGGGATTTCGAACTTGACGGGCGGTCGGTGACATTCGTACCGCTCGCCATCAAGCGACGCCATTCCAGCAAGTTGATCTTGCCGCCAGCAGGTGAGAAGTTTGTGAGAACAACTTCCACATTCGATCTGCCCTTGATCCGCACTATCGGCAAGGCCTTCTACTGGCAGAAGTTGATCGACACCGGCGAGGTGGCCAACGCAACGGAACTGGCGCGCCGCTTCAGGCTTGAGCCAGGATGGGTCAGCGAAGTGCTCAGGATGACGCGCCTGGCACCTGACATCATCCGGGCGGTATTGGACGGCCGACAGCCCCGGCATCTCAACCTACATGCGCTTCGTGGTCGGCAGGCGGAGGTTCCATTGGATTGGGATGAGCAGCGCAAGCTGTTTGAATTCACTTCGCGAACTACTTGATCTTAGGGAAAATGTCCTGCTCGAAGATCTGAAGCGCAGTCCGATTTGATGGCTTGTACCCTGTGATTTCCTCAAGTGGTTCAATCGTGCCTCCTACGGCGACAACGACATATTTCAGGATGGTGTCGCCCAATTTAACTTGTCTTGGGGGCAATGTGCGCATTACGTCCCCCATGGATGAGTTTTGCCGCTGCAAGAAGGTATCAAACGACATGCCTTGCAACTTCAATGCCGCGCGTATCTCGGGGTTGGCCAAATCCTCAGGTGTCCATTTGGCGGGCAGCCAATCACGTGCCATTACGAGCGGCGGAAGGTAGTCACCCTCGCTGCCTTCATAGATCTGGTGGCGGACAGTGACGTCCACGACTCCGAATGGCGGTGCGACCACTATCGCGTGCGGCGCTGCAAAGCTTCCTTCATCGAAGGACCAAAAATAGCGGTCAGTGATTCCGCTGCCAGATGGGAACGTAATTGTCAGCGTGGCCTTGGCCACGTAATTCCATATTCCAAGTCGGTCAAGCATCCGCCCCAACATGCCGGATGCATCCACGCAAGCCCCGAGTCTCCCATCTGCCTTAACCGCCGAAACCAAAGCGTTCGCCGCGATGTCAATCTTTGCAGCCGCATTAGCGAGGTAATCATCGCCATATTGCCGTGTTTCTATGTACCGGGCGTACAACTCAAGGAAGCGTGGATCCTTCTGTTCGTGGGTTAGGAAATTCGGGTGGTCATAGAAACCAGGTGTGTCAAACGGGATATTCCGATTGGTAAACGCGCGCTCCAAGCGTCGACGTTCCTGATCATTTGACAGCGGCCACGGCATATTGGAACTCCCCGAAAGACTACCAACGAGGTCAAATGACTCGTTTTGCCATCCAGTTTATCCGGGGAACTTCGCTACGTGGCACATGCCCAAGTTGCTGGCGTTAAACGACGTCTGCGTGTGCCAGCATCGACATGGTTCGGCCCTGTTTTTTGAGAACAGAGAACAGGGAAGAATCGAAATGGCGGGATTCGGCCAGAACCGGTGGCCGCGGTCTAGACTGCCCAGCACACGCAGATCGGTCTCGCACCCCGCGTGGCGTGGGGGAAAGCCGAAAAAGGAAAGGGCAACCGAGAACGGTTGCCCTTGAATACTGGTGGCCTGGGGCGGAATCGAACCACCGACACAAGGATTTTCAATCCTCTGCTCTACCGACTGAGCTACCGGGCCTAAGCCTCAAATTATAGCAGCAACTTTCCACTCCAGAGCCATGGCCTGCCGGGAATTCAAGCCGTGTTTCGTTTACCGCGTGTCAGATCAACGCCCAGCTGCTTGAGTTTGCGATAAAGATGCGTGCGCTCCAACCCTGTCTTTTCAGCAACACGGGTCATAGAGCCGTTTTCTTGTGCCAAGTGGTACTCGAAGTAGGCTTTTTCAAACTCATCGCGCGCTTCTCGCAAGGGTTTGTCAAGCGCGAAGTCTTGCTGCGCTTGCGGCCCTGGTTCCACGACCAGCACCGGGGGCAACACATGCGGGAGCACAGACTCTGCCAGCGATGGCACCACCTGCCCCAGCAATAGAGGAGCAGGTTTGCGTTGTGTACCTTTTTCCAAACCCTGCTCGATAGCTTTGAGCAGTTTTTGCAGCGTGATCGGTTTTTCAAGAAAGGCGTGTGCACCGATTTTGGTGGCGGCCACAGCGGTGTCGATGGTGGCATGTCCGCTCATCATGATGACCGGCATGGTCAATGCGCCGGACACTGACCATTCTTTGAGCAAGGTGACGCCGTCGGTGTCCGGCATCCAGATGTCCAACAAAACCAAATCAGGACGCTCGCGCAAACGAGCGGCACGCGCCTGCGCGGCGTTCTCGGCAACTTCTACGGTGTGTCCTTCATCGTTGAGGATTTCCCATAGCAGGTCACGAATGCCAAGTTCGTCATCGACCACCAAAATATTTGCCATGATTTACCGCTGTGTTTCTTGGGGAAAGGGGCCTGTGTTCAGACTGTTGTCGCTCTCTCAGTGGCGAATGATACCGATACTTGCGCGCCCTGGATCACATCGTCCACCACGCGGTTAGACAGATCAGTGCGTGCGCCATGTTCATCGGCTATTTTTTTCACGACAGCCAACCCCAAACCTGTGCCCTTGACCTTGGTTGTGACATAGGGTTCGAATGCCCTTTTGAGGATGCTATCTGCAAAGCCCATGCCGTGGTCCAGTACGCTCAGCCGAACCCGCCCACTGGATGTTGACCAGTGCGTACGAACCAGCACACTATACGCAACACCGCTGCGCCCAGCTGACTCCGTGGCGTCCTGCGCGTTTTGCACGAGGTTATGCAAGACTTGTCTTAATTGCTGCTCGTCGCCTCTGATTTTGGGGCAGCGTACGTCAATTTCAATGCGAACAGGAACATTCACATTTTCCCCACTGTACAAATGGGCAACTTCTGTCACGAGACTGTTCAGATCCATCGGTCTGAGCTCGGCAGCAGGCAACCGAGCATAGTCACGAAACTCGTTAACCAAGCGTTTCATGGCGTCCACTTGATCCACAATCGTTTTGACTGACTTGGTCAACAACGCCTGCTCAGGTGGTGCCACTTTCCCTGTCAGTTTCATTTCCAAACGCTCGGCTGAGAGTTGAATGGGTGTCAAGGGATTTTTGATTTCATGGGCCAATCGTTGAGCCACTTCACCCCAGGCCTGCGCACGTTGCGCTGACACAATTTCAGAGATGTCATCAAACACCAGCAGCCTCGCATGCGCCGGTAGTTCTGCACCACGAGCGACCAAGGTGAGCAGCCTGTCTTCGTGCAAGCCAGCCACGGTACCTGCGGCACGGCCGGTACCCAATTCAAATGACTGCTGCCAGTGATCCAACCCGTGTTCGCTACGCTCCCCCAAAAAGGCGTCAAACTGGCGCTGGACACTTTTTGCGAACTCTTCCAAGCCTTCAATGTCACTTAGTTTCCGGCCTTCAAAAGCGGCCATTGGCAATTTCAGTATGCGTGTCGCACCTGCATTGGTTGACTGAATAACGCCTTGTGCGTCCAACACCAATACACCCGCCGTGAGGTTGTCCAAAATGGTCTGCAAATTTTCGCGTGCGGCGTTGACATCCTCCATGCTGTGTTCCAGAGCCAGACGAGCATCCAAAAGCTGCTGGGTCATTTGAGCAAATGACCGGGTCAAACCACCCAATTCGTCTCGCCCTTGCAAGACGGCTTTAGGTGTCAGGTCCCCTCGGGCCACCTCCCGCACCCCTTGGGCCAGCAAAAGCAAAGGGCGGGTGATCTGATTACCTAACAAAATAGCCAACAACACCGCACCAAATACGGCCAGGAAGAGGCTCAAAGTGAGTGTGCCGATGTACATGCGGCGCAAGCCATCGCGGGCCAATGCCCTCTCCTGGTATTCGCGGTAAGCCTGCGTCACCGCTAGGGCATTAGCGACTAAGGTGTCAGGCAGATCTTGCGTCACCATCAAAAAACGGGCGTCACCCAGCATATCCAGCCCAGCCCTTGGAACCATGACCAACGCCTTAATCCTGGCGCGACTTGTGGTGGTTGCACCCGATTCATCCAAGCCCTCGATCCAGGTGACCGCGCGTTGACTTCTTGCTGCCCGGAATTGTTGCGTGCTCGGTCGCTCTGGATTGATCTCAAAC
>CANCAO010000028.1 GCA_947374105.1 Comamonadaceae bacterium
TGGAATTTTCTCTTCACCGCCAGCACCACGCTGGCCATGCAAGCCTACCGCCCTGAGGAAAAAGACCGGGCGCAGGCCGCCATCAACTTCAGCGTGTTTACTGTGATGGCATTCACTTCATTTGCCTCGGGTGCGCTGGTTACCACTCAGGGTTGGTGGCTGCTAAGTTTGGGTTCGGCTTTGCCTGTGGTGTTGATCGGTGTGGCCTTGGTATGGCTCAAACTGAGGCGAAAAAACCTCGCTGTTTGAATTCCCTCAAGTGCTGTGTCGCTGAAGGGCAAGGGAACTCGGGCTTCCCTTAAGATGGCATAGAAAATCTTGTAATCAAATTTACGGTTTTCCGCGTCAAAACCGTGTGAACAACTTTTAAATAATCATTCTGACGATCTTGAAACTATTCCGAAATTTTGATTCATATCCCCGGCACAGACTGGTTCTGGGTTTGGTGCTGATCCAGTCTCTTCTGTACCTCATGGTGGGGGGCTTGGCAGGATTTTCCCTTTACCAAAGCCGACTCAAATACGAGGAGAGCGCCAAAGTCAACAGCCAAAACCTGGCGCAGTTTGTGCAACATGATGTCAGCGCTTCTGTTCGCCTGATTGATCTGGCTTTACTCAACATTGCCAATGAGCTCCAGCAGCAAGAGAAAGAAGGGCGCGCATCGACAGAGGCCTTAAACGCCTTTATTGCCACACAACAAGAACAGTATCCATCTGTCGATGGCATCCGGGTTGCTAATGCGCAAGGTTGGCTAACGCATGGCACCGGAATCCTGCCCAGTACCCGGGTGAGCGTTGCGGATCGACCGCACTTTCAGCGCCTGAGAGACGAGCCAACACTGGGCCTACTGATAACTAAGTCCCAGGTGACCCGGATCGGCGGGAAATCATCCATTTTCCTGGCCCGGTCGGTGCACCATGTCGATGGGTCTTTTGCCGGTGTGGTCTTGGCCAGCGTTCCGGTCACCTACTTCACAGCCCAGCTGACTGCATTGCGGAGTGGTTCGAAAGGCTCAATCGTTCTTTTTGATGACGACTTTGGGTTGGTGGCACGTGTGCCAGAGCGTCCGGGTGATGACGCCCTGCTGGGGAGAAAAATCAGAGCTCCTCAAATTATTGCCTTAATTGAGCAGGGTCAATCCGAGGGTTTTTACAGGAATAGATCGCTCTTTGACCAACTGGATCGTATTGGTGCGTTCCGCAAAATCCCAAACACGCCTTTCAATGTTTCTGCGGGCTTGGCCGCTGTGGATTACTTGGCTCCCTGGCACGAAGAGGTCTACAACACCGGCATTCTGTATTCGGTTTTTGTGCTGGTCACGCTTTTGATGTCGGTGTTCATCTACCGCGCCTGGAAACGCCAAGCAACAGCTGTGCAGGATCTGCAAAATACCAACCAAACACTGGCCGCAGAAAAGCAGCTGAATCAGGCCATCATTACAAGTTCCCCAACAGCGATCTTCACGCGTGACCCCCAAGGCTTGGTCACGTCCTGGAATCCGGCAGCTGAAAGGTTTTATGGTTGGACGGCCAAAGAGTCCATAGGAAAGCCCTTGCAAAATCTGCCTGTAGGCAAAAAAGATGAGTCCAAAGACTTGCGTCATCGCGTCATGGGTGGCGAATACATTCTTGATCTGGAACTTTTACGCCAACACCGTGATGGTCATCTGATTCAGATCAGTACAACCTTGACGCCCTTAAAAGACACAACAGGCAGCATTACCGGCTATTTGGCCATGGCAACTGACATCACAGCGCGCAAGTCCGCTGAAAAGCAGATTGCGTTTATGGCTTACCACGATGTGCTGACCGGCCTGCCCAATCGCGTGTTACTACAAGATCGATTTGCACAAGCCATGGCATTCTCCGACAGGGCGCAAACGCAAGTGGCTTTGCTGTTTCTCGATCTGGATAATTTCAAGACTATCAATGACTCGCTCGGACACGCAATGGGCGACATTTTTTTAAAGGAAATGGCCACACGGTTGAGCCATTGCCTGCGGGAAACCGACACCATCTGCCGCCAAGGAGGGGATGAGTTTTTGATGCTGCTGCCAAACCTGCACCATGCCGATGAAATCACCCCCGTGTTGAACAAACTTCTGAAGGAAGTCGCCACAGTATTCAATGTGGATGGTCACGAACTCTCGACCAGCGCGTCCATCGGCGTCGCCATCTATCCCGATGATGGTAAAGATTTTGAGACAGTGCTCCAAAAGGCCGATGCCGCCATGTACCAAGCCAAGCAAGCCGGGCGGAACAACTACCGTTTCTTTGATGTGCACATGCATACGCAGTCCACTGAGCACCTTCATCTCAAAAGCGACTTGCGTAAGGCCATAGAGCGTGAAGAATTCGTATTGCACTTCCAGCCATTGATTGATTTGGCAACTGGTGCACTGGTGGGTGCAGAGGCATTGATTCGATGGAATCACCCAGAGCTGGGTCAACTCTCTCCAGATCGTTTTATTTCACTGGCTGAAGAAAATGGCCTGATTGTGCCAATGGGCGTGTGGGTCATTCACGAGGCGTGCCGCCAAGGTGTGCGCTGGCGCGAGGCGGGCCTAGCACCTCTGGCCATTGCAGTGAACCTGTCATCGGTGCAGTTCAGGCGCGGCAACTTGGTACAAATCGTCAGCGAGGCACTGCAAGCCACAGGTTTTGATCCGCATTGCCTTGAGTTGGAGATGACCGAGTCCATCTTGTTAGAGAACACCGAGAAGGTGCTAGCAGATGTGCGGCAACTCAAGCAGATGGGGGTCAAGCTGTCGATTGACGATTTCGGCACGGGCTACTCCAGCCTGTCCTACCTCAAACGTTTTGACGTAGACAAGCTCAAGATTGACCAGTCCTTTGTGCGCGACCTGACGCAAAACCCCGAAGATGGCGCCATCGTGCGCGCCATCATCCAAATGGCCCACAGCATGAACCTGAGAACCGTGGCGGAAGGGGTTGAAGATGAGGAGCTGCTGAATCGGTTGCGCGCCTTGCAGTGTGACGAGGCTCAAGGTCACCACATTGGCGCACCCATGAGCGCCCAAGCGTTTGCGCGTTACCTCACGACAAACGCTTAAGTTAAGTATTCTCACGAGGCAATTTCTGTCCGAGAATAGGAGAATATGCTTAAATTAAAAGCAAGCCAGATGTTGGAATCATGGTGGCGACACCCTTTTGTGCGGCGACTGGCGTTGGTTCAGTTGCTGCTTTGCCTGCTGATGTTGGGGCTCGCGGTTTTGTCGTTGTACCAAAGCCGACTCAAATACGAAGAAGGTGCCGAGGTCACAACCCAGAACCTCGCGCAGCTGATGCAGCACGAGACCAGCACCTCGGTTCGCATGATTGACCTGGCTTTGCAGGACATTGCTCATGAATATCTGGAACACCGTTATAGCGACGCGGCCCTGAATGCCCTGATTGAGCTGCATCGGCAACGCCATGCCGAACTCGACGGCATCCGCATCGTGGACGCCCAAGGCTGGCTGACCCACGGCACCGGGGTCTTGCGCAACCACAAAGTGAACATCGGTGACCGGCCGCATTTCAAGCGCCTGGAGCACGAGCACGAGCTGGGTCTGTTGATCACCAAGCCCTTCATCCTGCGGATTAACGGGATCGGGGCCCTGGTGTTGGGCCGCGCCATCCGCCAGCCCGATGGCCAGTTTGTCGGCGCCGTGCTGGCCACGGTGCCGCTCAGTTATTTTGTCGGTAAGTTTCCCTCCCTCCAGATCGGCCCCCATGGCTCGATGATCGTCTTTGATGATGATTTTGACTTGGTGGTCCGCGTCCCCGCCCGGCCTGGCACTGATAGCCCGGTCGGCCAGAAAATCCTGGCGCCTGAACTCATGGCGCTGGTCCGGACCCGGCAGACGACAGGCACGTTCAGGTTTCGATTAAGTTTTGACCAGTTGGAGCGGGTCGGCGCCTATCGCAAAATCCCGGACACACCACTCAACGTGGCCATTGCCTTGGCCAGCGATGATTACTTGGTCGCTTGGTACAAGGAAGTGCAAAAAACCGGGGCGCTGGTCGTTGCCTTATGGTTGGCATCCTTCGTCATGTCCTTGTACATCTTCCGCGCCCGTCAGCGCAAAACCGCGGCGGTCACCGCGCTGCGCGACGCCAACCGCACCCTGGATGCCGAAAAACACCTGAACCAGGCCATCATTCAATCCTCACCGATGGCGATTTTCTCGCGTGACCGCCAAGGCCGGGTCACGTCCTGGAACCCGGCCGCAGAAAAGCTCTTTGGCTGGTCGGCGACCGAAATCATGGGCCGCGCCCTAATGGACATCTCAGCAGAAGTCCGGGCCGATTACGAAAAGAACATCAACCTGGTGCTGAGCGGCCAAAGCATCATCGAAAAAGAGGTTCAGCGTGGCAATCGTACCGGTCAAATGATCGATATGAGCCTGACCTTGACGCCTCTGAGAGGTCCGGATGGCCACATCGATGGCTACCTGGGCTTGGCCGCCGACATCAGCCAACGCAAAGCAGCCGAGGCGCAGATTGAGTTTCTGGCCTATCGTGATGCGCTGACCCACCTGCCCAATCGCCTGCTGTTGCAAGACCGGTTTGCACAGGCCATCGCCTATGCCGACCGGGCTGGAACCCGGGTGGCGCTGTTGTTCCTCGACCTGGACAACTTCAAAACCATCAATGATTCGCTCGGGCACACCGTTGGCGACGCCTTGTTGATGGAAGTCGCCCGACGGCTGCAAGCCTGTGTGCGCGACACCGACACCATCAGCCGACAGGGCGGCGACGAGTTCCTGATTCTGCTGGCCAACCAGCACAGCGCCGAGTCCATCTCACCCGTGCTGCCCAAGATTCTGGAGTGCCTGACCACCGTGTTTGAATTTGAAAGGCATGAACTGACCACCAGCGCCTCAATCGGCGTAGCTCTGTACCCCGACGATGGCAAGGACTTTGCCACGCTACTGAAAAAATCCGACACCGCCATGTACCAAGCCAAGGAGGCCGGACGCAACAACTACCGCTACTTTGACGAACAGATGAACGTCGAGGCGGTCGATCACCTGGCCCTCAAGACAGGCCTGCGCAAGGCTCTCGTGCGTGAAGAGTTCGTGCTGCACTACCAACCCCAGATTGACCCGGCCACCGAGACGGTGTTGGGGGCTGAGGCACTGATCCGCTGGGATCACCCGGAGCAAGGCCTGCTGGCACCGGGGCGCTTCGTCAAACTGGCTGAAGACAGTGGCTTGATCGTGCCTATCGGGGCCTGGGTTCTGGAAGAAGCCTGCCGTCAGGCTGTGGCATGGCAAGCCGCAGGACTGCCTAAACTGGTGATGGCGGTCAACTTATCGGCGGTACAGTTCAAACGCGGCGATGTGGTGCAGGCCGTCACCCAGGCGCTGGCCGCCAGCGGTCTGGAGCCGCATCTGCTGGAGCTGGAGCTGACCGAGTCGATCCTGATCCAGGATAGCGAAGGCATGCTCACCAAGGTCAGACGCCTCAAGCAGCTCGGAGTCAAACTGTCGATTGACGACTTTGGCACCGGCTATTCGAGCCTGTCGTATCTGAAACGCTTCAACGTGGACAAGCTCAAGATCGACCAGTCTTTCGTGCGCGACCTGATGACCGACGAGGACGATGCGACGATCGTACGCGCCATCATTCAAATGGCGCACAGCCTGCGGCTGAAAACCGTGGCCGAAGGGGTCGAGACAGCGGCTTTGCTGGAGCGGCTGTACCGCATGGAATGCGACGAGGCGCAGGGCTATCACATCGCCCGCCCCATGAACGCGGCGGCGTTTGCAAGCTACCTTGAAAGCAAGCAGCAGCCTCCGGTTTAGGCGCCCTGTTTAAGGCATCTGCGCTATCACTTGCGCCACCGCCGCCGTGAGCTTTTTCGCATACGGCACATGCAAAAACTCATTCGGCCCGTGCGCATTGCTTTGCGGCCCGAGCACACCGCACACCATCATTTGCGCTTTGGGAAAGCCCTTGGACAACATCGCCATGAGCGGAATGGTGCCGCCCTGACCGATGTAGCCACAGTCTGCACCAAAGTGCGCGCGTGAGGCGTTGTTGAGGGCGCGCTCAAACCACGGTGCGGTCTCGGGCGCATTCCAGCCGGTGGCGCTGCCGCCGCTCTCAAACGTCACGCGGGCCTGGTAGGGCGCATTGTCTTCCAGTAGTGTTTTGAGTTGCTGCACCGCCTGGCCCGCATCCACCAAGGGCGGCAGGCGCAGCGACAACTTGAAGGCGGTGTAGGGGCGAAGCACATTACCCGCGTTCTGAAAGTCGGGCAGGCCTTGGGCTCCGGTCACGCTCAGAGTGGGCATCCAAGTGCGCTTGAGCAGGGCTTGCAGCGGGTCGGTGGTGGTGGGCAGGGTGAAACGTGCCGAGCCTTCACAGTCGTAGTGCGCCCAGGGGAAGCGTTGGTAGAGCTCATCACCCAAAATTGCCGCTGTCGCGCGCGCTTGGGCCAATCGCTCCGGCGGCACTTCGCAATGAAAACTGTGGGGCAGCAGGTGGCCCGTTTTGCTGTCTTCCAGACGGTCCAACAGATGGCGCAGGATGCGAAAGCTTGACGGCACCAGGCCGCTTGCATCGCCCGAGTGCACACCCTCGGTCAGTACCTCGACCTTGAGCACCCCGCCCGCCATGCCCCGCAGGCTGGTGGTGAGCCACAACTGGTCGTAGTTGCCCGCACCCGAGTCCAGACAGATCACAAGACCAACATCGCCCAGTCGATCGTTGCCCGGTGTACGCAAGGCATCCACATAGGGCAGCAGGTCGTAAGAGCCGCTTTCTTCGCAGGTTTCGATCAGGCCGACGATGCGTGGATGCGCCGCGCCTTGGCGCTTGAGCGCGGCAATGACGGTGATGCTGGCGTACACCGCATAGCCGTCGTCTGCCCCGCCCCGGCCATAGAGTTTCCCGTTCTCGTACTTGGGCGTCCACGGGCCCAGGTCCGAGCGCCAGCCCGTGAACTCGGGCTGCTTGTCCAGGTGGCCGTACATGAGCACGGTTTGGCTGGAGACCTTCGCCGTCGCCTCGCCATCCTTGCTGGAACCACTGGACGCAGGCACCTCAAAAAATAGCACCGGCGTGCGGCCTTCCAGCCGGATCACCTCCAGCGTCAGGCCTTCGATCTTTTGCGCCTGCACCCAGTCCGCCGCGTTGCGCACCACGGCGTCGATGTGGCCGTGCGCGGCCCACTGCGGGTCGAACATCGGCGACTTGGCCGGGATGCGGATGTAGTCCGTGAGCTGTTGGACCAGGCCCGTGTCCCAGGCGGTGTCGATTTCGTTTTGCAGCTGGGCGGCGTTCAAAACGGCGGGGGGGATACGGGCATTCATGGTGTTCCAATCGAGTCAAGTCCCTTATATTAGCGCCCATGAGCACCCAAGCACCCCCCCATTTTTCGCGCCGCGCCCTGCTGGGCACAGCCCTGGCCCTGAGCACCCATGCCCCGCACGCCCTGGCTCAAAGCAAGCAGCTGCTGCGTATCTCCAGCCCGGCCGTGCCGGACGACTGGCACGCGCGCATGTGGACAGTGCTCAAAGACAAGCTCGATAAAGCCGCACCGGGCCAGTTTGACGTTCAGATCAACCTCAACGCCAGCCTGTTCAAGCAGGGCGCCGAGCCGGTGGCCATGGCGCGTGGCAACCTGGAGATGGCCAGCATTTCGGCTTTTGACATTGCCAAAATCGTGCCCGAGTTTTCCATCTTCACGGCGGGTTATGTGATCCGCGACCCGGCCCATTTGATAAAGGTGTTCAACGGCCCCATCGGTGCCGACCTCTTCCGAAGAGTGAGTGAGAAGATGGACTTGACCGTACTCACGCCGCTGTACCTGGGCACGCGCCAGCTCAATCTGCGCGAGGCGCGCCCTGTGCGCACACCAGCGGACCTCAAAGGTGTGAAGCTGCGCATGCCTGGCAGCAAAGAATGGTTGTTCTTGGGTGAAACACTGGGGGCCACGGCCACGCCGTTGGCCTTTGGCGAGGTCTATCTGGGTCTGAAAACCGGCACCATCGACGCGCAGGATAATCCCCTGCCCACGGTGCGCAGCGCCAAGTTTTATGAGGTGACCAAGCAGATATCCCTCACCAGCCACTTGGTGGACAGCCTCTTTATCTGCGTGCCCAACACGCTGTGGAAAGCTTTAAACGCCGAGCAAAAAACCAAACTGCAAACCGCCGCCCAGACCGCCGCCCAGTACAACAACGCCGAGCGCATCAAAGACGAGACCGAGCTGATTGCTTTTCTCAAAGCCCAGGGCCTGAGCATCACCACGCCGGACGTGGACGCCTTTCGCAAGAGCGTGCAGACCGCTTACTTGCAATCGGACTACGCCAAGGTCTGGCCGAGTGGCTTGTTAGAGCGCATCAACGCCACGCGCTGAGAAAGTAAAGGACACCTCTTTGCTCCCACTCCTACGCCGCACAGCCGATGCCTTTGGCGTCCTGCTGTTCGCTCTGCTGTTTCTGGTGTTCGTGATCCAGATCACCGCCCGCTTCGTTTTTAACCAGCCGCTGGCCTGGACTGATGAGGCCGCCACCATCCTCTACCTATGGGCCGTGCTGTGGGGTGCAGCGGTGGTGTGTCGGGACAAAGAGCATGTAGCCTTCGATCTGCTTTACCAAAAAGCCTGGGCACCCACGCGCCGCCGCATGGCACTGGCCGCTGCGGTGTTGGTCGGTGGCCTGGCCGCTTGGGCATTGCCAGGCAGCCTGGACTACATCTGGTTCATGCGCCGAGAATCCACCGCCGTGATGAGCTTGCCGTTTCACTGGGTCTTTTTACCTTTTGGCTTGCTGTTGATCGCGCTGGTGTTGCGCTATGTCTGGCGGGTGGTTCGACTGCTGGGGCGGGATTGGGAGCGAGAATTATGAGTGTCGCTCTTCTCACCCTCTTGCTCGTCATGGTGGTCGCCATGCTCTTGCGCACGCCCATCGCCTTTGCCATGCTGGCGGGAGGCATCGCCTACCTGGCGGTCAAGGGGCAGGACATGGGCTTGGCCGCCGAGCAGGTGCTCAACGGCCTGTACAACAGCTATGTGCTGCTGGCCGTGCCTTTGTTTGTGTTAGCCGCCAACCTGATGAACGCAGGCACCATCAGCGAGCGCCTGTTCGAGTTCTCGCGCCTGCTGGTGGGCCGCATGCGCGGCGGATTGGCTCAGGTGGATATTCTGGTGAGCGTGATCTTTTCGGGCATGAGCGGCAGCGCCATCGCCGATGCCGCCGGGCCGGGTCTGGTCACCATCAAACAAATGTTGAAGAAGCCCGAGTACACGCCGGGCTTTGCCGGTGCGGTGGTGGTGGCCAGCGCCACCATTGGGCCCATCATTCCGCCTTCAATCCCGATGGTGATTTACGCGCTGGTCTCGGGCACCTCGGTCGGCGCGCTGTTTCTGGGCGGCGTGGTGCCGGGGCTGCTAATGGCGCTCATGCTTATGCTGGGCGTACACCTGATCGCAACGAAACGCAATATGCCTAAGGACGACCCGATTCCGTTGCGCGAGGTGCCCGGCATTGTGTTGCGCGGCATCTTGCCGCTGACGCTGCCCGTGGTGCTGCTGACCGGCATCTACACCGGTGCGTTCACGCCCACCGAGGCGGCGGCTGTGGCTGCTCTGCACGCGCTGATTTTGGCGGGCGTGGTGTACCGCGCCTTCAGCCCACAAGCGCTGTTTGCCGTCACCCTAGAGTCGCTGCGCTCCAGTGCGGTCATCACACTCATCATTGCGTCGGCCTACCTGCTGAACTACGCATTTGCCGCCGAGGGCGTGCCCGCTTTGTTGGCCCAGTGGGTCGCCAGCCTTAACTTAAGCCCGCTTGGATTTTTGCTGTTGGTCAACGCGCTGTTTCTGGTGTTGGGCTGTTTTTTGGATGTGTCGGTGATGCTGCTGGTGTTTGTCCCCATGCTGATCCCCGCGGCGCGGC
This sequence comes from Comamonadaceae bacterium, assembly GCA_947374105.1. Classification (GTDB taxonomy): domain Bacteria; phylum Pseudomonadota; class Gammaproteobacteria; order Burkholderiales; family Burkholderiaceae_C; genus CANCDA01. The sequence goes on from CANCAO010000028.1 coordinate 9,914, forward strand.
TACTCGGCATCGATCTGGTGCATTTCGGCGTGGTGGTGGTGGTCAATATGATGATCGGCTTGGTAACGCCGCCTTTTGGCATGCTGCTGTTCGTCACCAACGCGCTCACCGGCATTCCGCTCAAGGACATGGTGCGCGAAGGCCTGCCCTTCACCGCGCTGCTGATTGTGGCGCTGCTGCTGATGACACTGTTCCCGCAAATCGTGCTGTGGTTGCCACAGACCATGGGGTATGTGACGGGAAAGTAACTCTTATGGGTGAATATGGCTGTAGCACATTGAATACATGCGTAAGCAGCTATTAATTTTGTAGCAATTGAACCGAAGGGTCGGTGAACACCAGTTCCGCCGGGAAGCGCTGGCCGCTCAAATAGTCTTCCATGCATCGCAGCAGCAAGGGGCTGCGATGCCGTGCGGTGCTGGAACGAATTTCCTCGGGGCTGAGCCACAGGGTGCGCACTATGCCGGTATCGAGTTGACAGCCAGCTTGCACTTCGCCCAGCTCGCCGCAAAATGCAAATCGCAGGTAGGTGATGTCTTCTATTTCGGTGCTGTCAGGCATGGGGCGTTGCAGGCGCGAGAGGTAAACGCCTACCAGTTGCGTGGGGCGAAACAGATAGGTAGTCTCTTCCAGCGCTTCACGGGCGCACCCCTCCAGCGGCGATTCGCCAGGGTCAAGGTGACCCGCTGGGTTGTTAAGCATGAGCCCGTCAGAGGTCATCTCTTCAACCAAGAGGAATTTGCCGTCGCGCTCAATGATGGCGGCAACGGTGACGCTGGGTTTCCATCGTGTGTTCA
>CANCAO010000029.1 GCA_947374105.1 Comamonadaceae bacterium
AGGCATCGCGGGTGCGCTGCACGTCTTGCATCACCTGTGCCAGTGTGGCGCGGCGCTCAGCCACCGTGCGTTGGTGCTGTGCGCGACCATGGTAGGCCTGCAAACCGGCGAAGTGCAGGCGCGGGTGGCAGGCGATCTCGCGCGCCAGCGTCAATGCGGCATCGCCAGGGGCAACACCGCAGCGCGCCTGGCCAACGTCGATCTCAATGAAAACGTGAATTCGGGCGCTGCCCTGCGCGTCCACGTTCTGCAAAACTTGGGCCAGGTTACGAATACCTAGGAGCGAGTCCACGGCAATAGAAAGTTTGCCATTTTGTGCCTGCAACCCAATGAATATGTACGCAAGAAGCTCTAATTTTGATAGCAAAACAACTTCATTGCTGATGTAAATATCACGCACGCCCCCCGCCAACATGGCGTGCGCCTCGGAGACTTTTTGCACGCACACGCCCACCGCCCCGGCAGCGATCTGCTGGCGCGCCAGCGCCGCACTTTTGTGCATCTTGGCGTGCGGGCGCAGCTTGACATTGTGCTGGTCGGCAAAGCGCTGCATCAGTCTGAGATTACGCTCCATCGCGTCCAGATCAATCACCAGTGCAGGTGTATCGATGTCGTTGACGCTTAGCCCAGGAGACGCGTTGATGGGGTGAAACGGTGGTTGATCCATGATGCTTGGCTCCAGGAAGAAGATGCTGAGCGATAGCCCTCGCCACAACTCAGGCAGAATTTAGCTTAATCGAACCCCCTGATTTTGGAGTACCCATGCGCAAGTACAGCGAAGAACACGTTTGGCTCAAAGTAAAAGGCCAAAGCGCCACCGTCGGCATCACGCACCATGCGCAAGACACCTTGGGCGATATCGTGTTTGTCGAGCTACCCCCCATCGGCAGCACCCACGCGCAAGGCGCGGTGGCGGGTGTGGTGGAGTCGGTCAAGGCAGCGGCCGATGTGTTCATGCCGGTGACGGGCCAGATCACCGAGGTGAATGAGGCCCTGCGTGACGATCCTTCGCTGGCCAACAGCGACCCGCTGGGTGCGGGCTGGTTCTTCAAGGTCAAGCTGACGTCACCTGACCAAATTTCGGCATTACTGGATGAAACGGCCTATGCCGCGCTGCTGGCCAACACCTGACTAGGTTTGATAACTAGCGAATGGGCCTCTCACCGCAATTTCACTCAAGGGTTTGCGGCTATTGGGGGCTTCACGCTCACGAAAACCATCGGGCAGGCTGGCGGGGTCGCCGCGCTTACCTACCGCCACAAGACAGTGCAGCACATGATGGGGCGGCAGAAGAACCGCTTGGGCGGCGGGTTCGGGGTTGAAGCCGCCCATAGCGTGCACATGCCAGCCCGAGAGCGTAGCTTGCAAAGCCAAATGCGCCCAAGCCGCGCCGGTGTCGAAGGCGTGGGAGGGGTTGGGCACCAGAGTGTCGCCGCCCTTGGGAAGGGCCATGGCGCAGGAGGCAACGGCCAGCAAGGCGCTCGCGGTTTTTGCCCAAGTTTGGTTCTTGGCGTTCAGACTTTCAAACAAAGGCTGCCACAGCGCGTCCCCACGCAAGGCATAGGCAAAGCGCCACTCCTGCGCGTTCTGGGCCGAAGGGGCCCAGCGGGCGGCTTCAAGCAGGGTCAACAGCTCGGGCTCTGACATGGGCGCGTCGGCAAAGGCGCGGGGCGACCAGCGGGTGGTGAACAGCGGGTCAATCGGGTGGTCGGGTTTTCGCGTGTTGGGGACGGGGAAGGCATCAGACATGGGGATTCCTAAAAAGTTCAAGAGCGGGTGGGTGACAAGTGTGCCAACTGCGGCATCAAACGCAACGCATTGCCGCGATCAATGGCTTGGCGCTCAGGCGCGGTGAAGCTTCTATCGGCCAAGCCTTGACGCACCTCCTCACCGGGGCGATAGGGGTAGTCGGTACCAAACAAAATTTGAGACGGTGGCACCAGCACGCGCAAGGCGGCCATGGCACCCTCGTGGTGTCCTTGGGCGGTGTCGTAATAAAACTTCTGCACTTCGCTGAGAACGCCCAGGGGTAAGACCAGCTTGGCTTTTTCTTTCATGTCGGTTTCTTGGCGCGTGAAGCGGCTCCACAAAAACGGCATGGTGCCGCCGCTGTGTGACCAAATCCAACGGATGTCGGGGAAGCGATTCGCCGCACCGCTGAACAGCAAGCTGGCAATGGTGCGCGAGGTGTCGGCGGCAAACTCCAGTGATGAGTTGGGCAGGCCCTCCACCAAGTTGCGGCAGCACGCCGCCATCAAGGGATGGGTGTAGATGACGGCTTTACGCCGATTCAGTTCTTCCCATATGGGCCAGAAATGTTTGTCGCCCAGGTACTTGTCGCCGTAGCTGGTCATCAGTCCAATGCCATCGGCTTTCAAGGTGTCAAATGCGTAGGCAATTTCACGCAGACTGCCCGGCACGTCCATCAGCGGCAAGGTTGCAAATGAGCCAAAACGGCCAGGGTAGTCACGCGCCATTTGCGCCGCGTATTCGTTGGACTCGCGTGCCAGGCGCTGGTCGGTGGGTACGTCGCTCAAAAAAGCACCGGGCTGCATCAAGGCCACGACCGAGGTTGCAATGCCGTTTTTGTCCATGTCTTCAATCGACATTTGTGGCGACCATTTCGGTGCGCCGCCACCGCCCAGCCGCTTGAGATCAGCTGCATAAGAAGGTGGAACGATGTGGTGGTGGATGTCGATGCGGTGTGGCTGGGCCGTAGCGTTGCCAGGGCTACCCATGCCTGTTTGACAACCCGCCAAGGCCGATGCGGCCCCTGCGGCCAGCAGGCCTGAGAGAAAGCCACGGCGGGGTGGGTTGGCGACTTCACAGTGGCAGTCATTCAAGTGGGTGAGCATGGTGGTGTGTCCTTTGTCTGTTTCAAGAGGCATGAAGCCAAGTGTGAGATTGGGCAATCAGTTGATCTAAAGCGGGGCCGCTGGCGGTTGGTAGATTCGGGTTGACCACGCCCCCGGCCTGGGTTTGCAGGTAGGCCAAGTGTCGGTAGCCTTCGGGGAATTTCTCCAGCATTTCAGGGTCTAGCTGGATAGCGGCTTGCGGGTTCACCGGGTCAAGGCGGTCTTTTTCATAGACGACGCAGCGCTTGGCGATTCGCCATGTGTTTTGGCGCTTTTCAACGCAATCAAAGAAGCGCCCCACGCTAGTGACGTCAACGGCTTGATCATCGATCATGCCGCGCACCAGGATCGACATGCGCGTTTGGGCCACGGCCCGTGATCCTTGAATCTCCAGCACGGTGGAGCCGACAAAATGCTGAGAGCGAGAGCCCTTGCGCCAAGACGCTTGCAGGGCGTCGATGAAGCCGTCAAAACTGCCGTGGTACCAGGTGGCCGTCATGGTGGCGTCATCGTGCACGGTGCTGCGAAGTCGCTCCCAGTCGCCGATGTCGCGATACATCGCCCAGCTTTGCACCAGCTCGGTGATGGTGAGTCTTTCAATCAGATCTTGCATGCTGGGTAGGTGCTTGCAGCGCTACTCTTGCGCAATGCCCACACTGCGCAACAAACGCGGCCATTTGTTCAGCTCGGACTTGAGCATGGCATCGGTCTGTACCGTGTTCAGCTCCAAAATTCGACCACTGCCCTGTTGCAATTTTTTGCGCACCTCGGGGGACTGCATGGCGATGTCAATTTCTTTGCGCAGGCGCTCCACAATCGCGGCCGGTGTTTTGGCGGGCACAAACAGGCCGAACCAGGTTTCCATCTCCAGGTCGATGGCTCCGGTCTCGATCAAGGTGGGAATTTGCGGCGCATCGGGCGCACGCTGGCGGCTGGACACGGCGAAGGGTTTCAACTGACCTGACTCAATGAAGCTGCGGGTCGTGGTGGAGTTGTCAAAAAACAAATCTACACGCCCACCCAGCAAGTCCAGGTACACGGGTTGCGCGCCTTTGTAGGGCACCAGTTGCAGATCGACCTTACCCAGGCCACGCATTAAAGCGGCCAGGATGTACTGACCCGTGCCCGGCCCACTGGTGCCAAAGTTGAGCTTGCCGGGGTTGGCGCGCGCATAGGTCATCAGCTCTTTGACGGTGTTGAAGGGCAAGTCATTGCGCCCGACCAGGGTGTAGGAGTGCGAGACCACCAAGCGCAAGGGGATGAAGTCGGTCAGCGGATCATAGCCCGGCTGTTTGTACAGCCCCATATTGAGCGCCATATTGGACAAGCCACCCACCACGATGTGATGGCCATCGGCGGGCGCACGGGCAATGGTTTGCGTGCCCAGCAAGGTGCCACCACCGGAGCGGTTTTCAATAAAGAACTGCTGGCCCATTTGCTCCGACAACTTGGCACCCAACACCCGCGCGACCAAGTCAAAACCGCCACCTGACGCCGAGGGTGCAATGATGCGAATGGGTTTGCTAGGGTAGTCTTGGGCATGCGCGAGGGCGGATGAGAGCAAGACAAGCAAAGCAAGGCAGCGTTGACCTAGCGCATACCAGCGAGACGGTGTGGTTTTGATAGGTCGCTTTGGGTTGAAGTCATTGAGCATCATGACCCGGATTATTGTGCGAACCGAGCCGTTTAAGCGCTCGGGCTTACCCGCACCTCCCATCAGTCGAACTGAATTTCTGAAGCAAGCGCGCTTGAAAAATCAGTGCAGCAACGAGACCTAAGCCCAATAAGCCGGATCCGGCAGTTCATTAAACACCTTGCGCAATTGTTCTGCCCAGCTCTCTCGAATAGAAGCAAAGTAAGGGTCTTTGTTGTCTATCAGCTTGCGTCTGCTGATTCGCAGTGCATCGCGCTCGTAACACATCAGATCCAGTGGCAAACCGACGGAAAGATTAGATTTGATGGTTGAGTCCATTGAAATCAGGCAGCATTTGGCCACTTCGTCCAAGGTCAAACCACCACCAATCACGCGATCAAGAATCGGCTTTCCGTACTTGGATTCACCGATCTGGAAGAAAGGTGTTTCTTCAGTCGCTTCAATGAAGTTACCAGCCGAGTAGATATTAAACAAACGAGGCGGCTCCCCCTTGATCTGGCCACCGAAAATCATATTGGCATTGAATTCGATATTGAACGACTTGAGCGATTCGGCATCTCTTTCATACACTTTCCGTACAGCGTCTCCCACTATTTTTGCTGCTGAAAACATGTTGGGGGCTGATGCAAGACTCTTTTCGCCATCATTTCCCATTTGCACGCGCAAACCGCTCGCGACCGATTGGCTGACAGAAAGGTTGCCAGCCGTCAAAAGTACCATGACACGCTCGCCTGGCACCTCGAAGGTGTGCATCTTGCGAAAGGTGCTGATCTGATCCAAACCAGCGTTGGTACGGGAATCAGAGAGAAAAACCAGGCCGGACTCGCTCTGGACTGCAACGCAATAGGTCATTCAGAAACAATGTAGTTGTAAAAAAGGAGGCATCATATCCGGCATGATGCTAGCCATCCAAGATTAGCCAGCTCAGGCTGTAGCAGGCATCAGAAAGTCGCGACTAATGCGGGCACCCAAGTCGTTGACCCGGTCCAGAAACTGACTCAGATAGGCGTGCAGTCCTGTGGCAAGAATTTCGTCAATACTTCCAAACTGGAGTTCAGCACACAGTTTTCCTGCATGCCGATGGGTCTCGCCAGATTGATCATTGGAGACCATGGCCAGATTGCTAACAACCTCATTGAGACTGGCATGCAATGACCGGGGCATGTCCTGTCGCAAGATCAACAGTTCAGCAACACGCTCAGGTTTGATCACATCGCGGTACACCTTGCGGTAAATTTCGAAGCCTGAAACGCTACGCAAAATGGCACTCCAATGGTAGAAGTCGTACTCCTGATCTTTCTCGCTGGCCGCACCAAAGAAGTCACTTTGCAAAGCATGGAACTTGACATCCAGCAAGCGGGCTGTATTGTCAGCCCGCTCCAAAAACGTGCCTAGGCGCATGAAATACAGCGCCTCGTCGGTCAGCATAGTGCCCAACGTCACCCCACGCGACAAGTGTGAGCGGAATTTGACCCAATCTAAAAATTGACCTGGATCACGCTCGAACTCATCGTCGCTGATCATACGAAGCACTTCAAGCCAAGTCTGGTTCTGGGTCTCCCAAACCTCGGTCGTCAAGGTTCCCCGAACCGCACGTGCGTTCTCGCGAGCGGCACGCAAGCAAGACAGAATGGAAGACGGGTTGGATTCGTCCTTGACCATGAAATTCATCACATCCTTGGCATTAACCTCGCCGTGCAGGGCGGTGTATGCAGGCAGCAGTTCGCTGATGCTCAACAGGCCTTGCCATCCCAACAAGGCCACAGCCTCGGACTGAGGCAACAGCGCAGTCTGATAATTCACATCCAGCATGCGAGCGGTATTTTCGGCCCGCTCGGTATAGCGGGACATCCAGAACAAGTGATCGGCAGTACGTGACAGCATGGTCTGATTCCTTGTGCTTAATTCGACTGTGATTGAGACTGCGATGGCTTCGGTGAGGTAACGTCACTCTCCAAAATCCACGTATCCTTGGTGCCACCACCCTGTGATGAATTGACAACCAGCGACCCCTCCTTCAGCGCCACACGCGTCAAGCCACCCGGCACCATTTGCACCGTCTTGCCGCTAAGGACATAGGGACGCAAATCAATATGTCGCGGTGCTATACCACTTTCCACAAACGTGGGGCAACTCGATAGGCTCAAAGTGGGTTGGGCGATATAGCCACTCGGGTTAGCCAAAACCGCCTTGCGGAAGTCCTCAATCTCGGCAGAGGTAGCCGCCGGCCCCACCAACATGCCATAGCCACCAGCACCATGCACCTCTTTAACCACAAGATCCTTAAGGTTAGCCAGCGTGTAGGCCAGATCATCCTTATTTCGGCACATATAGGTGGGCACATTTTTAAGGATGGGCTTCTCACCCAGATAGAACTCAATCATCTTGGGCACATAAGGGTAGATAGACTTGTCATCTGCCACGCCTGTTCCCACTGCGTTGCAGATCGTCACGTGGCCCGCGCGATACGCCTCCAGCAAGCCTGCGCAACCCAGAGTTGAATCGGCCCGAAATACTTTTGGATCGAGGAAATCATCGTCCACTCGACGGTAAATCACGTCCACCCGACGCGGGCCACGCGTGGTGCGCATATAAACGAAGTTGTCTTTCACGAATAGATCCTGGCCTTCAACCAGCTCTATACCCATCTGTTGGGCCAGAAAGGCGTGTTCGAAATAGGCACTGTTGTACATGCCTGGGGTCAACAAAACCACGGTGGGTTCAGCAGTCGTAGCAGGGCTGGAGTCGCGCAGCGTCTCCAGCAACAGATCGGGGTAATGAGCGATGGGGGCAACGCGATGGGCGTTGAAGAGCTCGGGAAACAATCGCATCATCATCTTGCGGTTTTCAAGCATGTAGCTCACGCCGCTGGGCACCCGCAGGTTATCTTCCAGAACATAGTACTCGCCCTCGCCCTGGGCATTGGGAGCACGGACGATATCAACGCCGGAAATATGGGAGTAAATATTGCCTGGCACATTGACGCCGACCATCTCCGGCCTGAACTGCGCGTTGTGCGTGATCTGCTCCGCTGGAACCAAGCCGGCTTTGATGATCTCCTGCCCGTGGTACACATCGTGGATGAATCGGTTCAAAGCCGTGACGCGCTGCACCAGTCCACGCTCCATGCTGGCCCACTCATGGGCCGGGATGATCCGTGGAATCAGGTCAAACGGAATCAGGCGTTCAGTCCCCGAGCCGTCTTCGTCTTTAGCGCCGTACACCGCAAAGGTGATTCCCACGCGCCTAAAAATCAGCTCGGCTTCCTCACGACGCTTGGCCATCATGTCGCCCGGCTGTCGCGCTAACCACTCATCGTAGATCTTGTAATGGTTCCGGATCTGTTTACCCTTCGAGAAAAACTCGTAGGGCATGGCGGTATACATTTCGTCAAATCTTTGCATAACAACTTATCCTCCGGCATTAGCTTAGCTTAAATGACATGAAGCAAGGATCGGGCCATGTAGAGAATCTGATCGTGGCGTGATCCTTGCTTAACATCATCAGGCTAGTATGTGTACATAACGCGTTCTATTTTCTTCAACCTGCTACGAGACACCCCATGTCCATTCACGCCGCGCTGAACCATGTAACCCATTACACGTATGACCGTTTGGTTAACTTGGGGCCGCAAATCATTCGCTTGCGCCCAGCGCCGCATTGCCGCAGCAAGATCATTTCGTACTCGCTCAAGCTTGAACCCGCCAATCATTACATCAACTGGCAACAAGATCCATTCGCCAACTACCAGGGGCGACTGGTGTTTCCCGAGAAGACGAAGGAGTTCAAGATCACTGTCGATATGGTGGTCGAGATGGCTGTGTATAACCCCTTCGATTTTTTCCTGGAACCCAGTGCTGAGAAATACCCATTTAAGTACGAAACCCTTCTTGCACAGGAGCTTGCCCCTTATCTGGCAGCCGATCACCTGACCAAGCGGTTACGAGCCTGCTTGGCGCGTATTGACCGTCGAAAACGCCGAACGATCGATTTTCTGGTAGCCGTCAATCAAATGGTCCATGAAGACATTAGTTATTTAATTCGCATGGAACCGGGCGTGCAGACGCCCGATGAAACACTCAAATTGGGCTCCGGCTCCTGCCGGGACTCCGCCTGGTTGCTGGTGCAATTGCTGCGCCACTGCGGTCTGGCCGCACGTTTTGTCTCAGGCTATCTGATTCAGCTCAAGTCGGACGTTAAGGCGCTGGATGGGCCGAGTGGCACAGAAGTCGATTTCACTGACCTGCACGCTTGGTGCGAGGTGTACCTGCCCGGTGCTGGCTGGGTCGGACTCGACGCCACCTCGGGACTGCTGGCCGGTGAAGGGCATATCCCACTGGCTTGCACACCGCAGCCTTCAGGGGCAGCCCCGATTGAAGGTGGTATGGACAAGTGTGAGGTAACGTTCTCCCATCACATGGCCGTCACCCGCATTTACGAGTCACCGCGTGTCACCAAGCCCTACACCGAGGACCAATGGCAAGACATCATGGCGCTCGGTCACGTTGTGGACAAAGAGTTGGACGCCGGTGACGTGCGTCTGACCATGGGCGGCGAGCCCACCTTTGTGGCCGTGAACGATCGGGATGCACCAGAATGGAACACCGATGCACTGGGGCCGACCAAACGCGGTTTCGCCACCGAGTTGGTGCAAAAACTGCGCGCCGAATACGGCGAGGGCGGCTTTTTGCACTTCGGCCAAGGCAAGTGGTACCCCGGCGAGCAGTTGCCGCGCTGGGCGCTCAACATTTATTGGCGGGCCGATGGTCAACCCGTATGGGCCGACCCCAGCCTGTTTACCGACGAGCGTGTACCGACCCACTACAGCAGCGAGGATGCCGAGCGTTTCACGCGAACCCTGGCGTCCAAGCTGGGCGTGACCGACCAGTTCATCCAAAGCGCCTATGAAGACACTTGGTACTACCTGTGGCGCGAGCGCCGCCTGCCCGTCAACGTGGATCCCTTTGACTCCAAGCTGGACGACGAAATGGAGCGCGCCCGGCTACGCCGCGTGTTTGAGCAAAAACTGGACACCGTGGTCGGCTATGTACTGCCCGTCAAAGCCGGTGAAGTGACCGGCAAGGTGGGGACGGTGTGGAGCACCGGTGCCTGGTTTTTGCGTGATGAGCGCATGTACCTGATGCCTGGTGACTCGCCCATGGGACTGCGCCTGCCGCTGGACTCATTGCCCTGGGTCAGCGAAGCCGATTACCCTTACCTGATTGAGCAAGACCCATCGACACCGCGTGACCCCTTGCCCACGCATGGCCATCTGGCAACGCGCTATGCGTCCAACCTGTCTGGCCCTGCCCGGAACGAGACAAGCTGGACTCAGAAAGAACCGGTTCCATCCCATCAACCCACGCTTCAGACCGCCAGCGCCTCGACCACCAGCCCTGCGTCAACCAGCGCCCAAAGCACCACGCAGACTGAGCCAGCCAACTTTGCGCGTGTCCCGACGCGCAAGGAATCAGCCCACTGGCTCACCCGAACCGCCTTGTGCGTGGAAGTGCGTGACCCGCGTAGGGCCAGCGGCCCCAAGGCTGAAGCCGTAGGGGAAAAATCAGGCGTGTTGTATATCTTCATGCCGCCACTCGAAAAACTGGAAGACTACCTCGACCTGCTGGTCGCCATAGAGGCCACGGCACAAACCCTGGGCGTAACAATCGTCCTAGAGGGCTACCCACCACCGCGCGACCCGCGACTCAAACTATTGCAAGTCACACCCGACCCCGGTGTGATCGAGGTCAACATACACCCGGTCAACAACTGGGGCGAACTGGTTAAGAACACCGAGTTTTTGTACAACGCAGCCTTCGAGTCGCGTCTGTCGGCCGAGAAGTTCATGAAAGATGGCCGTCACACCGGCACCGGTGGAGGCAACCATTTCGTCATGGGGGGTGCCACGCCCGCAGACAGCCCATTCCTGCGAAAACCAGAGTTATTGGCCAGCCTGCTGCTGTACTGGCATAACCATCCATCCCTGAGTTATCT
>CANCAO010000030.1 GCA_947374105.1 Comamonadaceae bacterium
GTTTTTTATCCATCAGGTAGGCCTCACCTATGTACTCGTTGGCCCCCCGATGCTCGGAGTCGAATTTGAGCGCGAGCCGGTATTGCTCAAAGGCGCGTGGCAAGTCAGGTGTAGCCTGCTTGCGGTAAGAGTAACCCAGCAGGTTGTGCAGTTCGGCATTGCCGGGATGCTCTTGCACTGCCAGCGTGAGCTCAGCGATGGATTTCTTGAAGTCTTTGGCCTTGATGGCTTCGCGCGCCACAGTGATACGTTCTTTGTTGCCGCCTGTTCTGGTCGGCTGGCTGGCTGGTTCCGGCGTGGTGAAGGTGTCGGCTGCGAAGGCCGAACCACTTTGCAGTGCCATGACGACTAACGCAACGGATGCAACTGAAACTACGCACGCCCGGTTAAACAAATACATGAAACGCTCCTTGATGTGTTTTCGTTGAAAAAACGTATGGCGATGGGTTCAATAGCCCATGCTGCCTTTGCCGTCTGGAATACCCTTGCGATCTGCGATTTGCCAGAATGTCTGCGGATTGATAAGGCTCGCCAGAAACTCCAACTCTTCATCGGTACCCGTGATTGTGACCGCTTGGCCTACGTCTATTACCACACCCTCAAAGCAAAAAGCCCGAACCGGTGAGGGTTCGGGCTTTGCAGCTTAGCTTGAATGCTTGATCTATTTGCGCGCAGGCGGCAAATCGGTACAAGATCCATGTGCCACCTCAGCCGCCATGCCAATGCTCTCACCCAGCGTGGGGTGCGGATGAATGGTCTTGCCGATGTCGATGGCGTCTGCGCCCATTTCGATCGCCAGTGCAATCTCACCAATCATGTCGCCCGCATGCGTGCCGACCATACCGCCACCCAGGATCTTGCCGTGACCGTGGGCTTCTGGTGAGTCATCAAACAAGAGTTTGGTGACGCCTTCGTCGCGGCCGTTGGCAATGGCGCGGCCGGATGCCGTCCAGGGGAACAGGCCTTTTTTGACCTTGATGCCTTGCGCCTTGGCTTGGTCTTCGGTGAGGCCGACCCATGCCACTTCGGGGTCAGTGTAGGCCACGCTTGGGATGACACGGGCGTTGAAGGCGGCTGCGGCCAGTTCCTTGTTGCCTTGCAGTTCACCGGCAATCACCTCTGCCGCCACATGCGCCTCATGCACCGCCTTGTGCGCCAGCATGGGCTGGCCGACGATGTCGCCGATGGCGAAGATGTGGGGCACGTTGGTGCGCATCTGGATATCGACGTTGATGAAGCCACGATCCGTCACTGCCACACCGGCTTTGTCGGCGGCGATCTTCTTGCCGTTGGGGGTGCGGCCTACGGCTTGCAGCACCAGGTCGTACACCTGCGGCGCGGGGGCCGTGCCACCCTCCTCCGCAGCCGCAAACGTCACCTCAATGCCTTCGGGCAAAGCGCGTGCGCCCACCGTCTTGGTCTTGAGCATGATGTTGTCAAAGCGCGGTGCGTTCATCTTTTGCCAGATTTTGACCAGGTCGCGGTCAGCGCCTTGCATCAGGCCGTCCATCATTTCCACCACGTCCAGGCGTGCGCCAAGGGTGCTGTACACGGTGCCCATTTCCAGTCCGATGATGCCGCCGCCCAGGATGAGCATGCGTTTGGGGACTTCTTTGAGTTCCAAGGCGCCAGTGCTGTCCACCACGCGGGGATCGTTGGGCATGAAGGGCAGGCGCACGGCTTGGCTTCCGGCGGCGATGATGGCTTTCTTGAAAGCAATGGTTTTCTTCGTGCCGGTTTTTTCTTGCGCTGTGCCGGAGGTTTCTTCCACCTCAACGTGGTTGGCGCCGACGAAGCTGCCGTAGCCACGTACGATGGTGACCTTGCGCATCTTGGCCATGGCGGCCAGACCGCCGGTGAGCTTGCCGATGACTTTTTCTTTGTGGCCACGCAGGGTGTCCACATTGACCTTGGGCGCGCCGAATTCAATGCCCAGCGCACCCAGGTGGCTGACTTCGTCCATCACGGCAGCCACATGCAGCAGCGCTTTGGACGGGATGCAACCCACGTTCAGGCAGACGCCGCCGATGGTGGCGTAGCGCTCGACCAGGATGACTTTGAGGCCTAGATCGGCGGCGCGGAAGGCGGCCGAGTAGCCACCGGGGCCTGCGCCCAAGACCAGCAGATCGCAGTCCAGATCAGCCGTGCCTGCAAAGCTGGCGGCTGCGGGGGCAGCCACAGCAGTGCTCTGTTGCGCGACAGCTCCAACATCCGTTCGCCCTGAGCTTGTCGAAGGGCTTGGTGCGCTGGCTGAGGCTTCGACAGGCTCAGCCCGAACGGGTGTGGAAGACGCAGCATCACTTTCAAGCAGCAAAACGACCGAGCCCTGCTTGACCTTGTCGCCCATCTTGACCTTGAGCTCTTTAACCACGCCGCCATGGCTGGCCGGGATTTCCATGGAGGCCTTGTCAGACTCCACGGTGATCAGGCTTTGCTCGGGCTTGATGATGTCGCCGGGTTTGACCAGCATCTCAATAACGGTGACTTCGTCGAAGTCGCCAATGTCGGGGACTTTTATTTCAATAGTTGCCATGGTGACCTCTTAAAGCAAAACACGACGGAAATCACCAAGCACCTGACTCAGGTAGGCGTTAAAACGTGCGCCAGAGGCACCGTCAATCACGCGGTGATCGTAAGACAGAGACAGGGGCATGATCAGGCGCGGCTGGAAGGCCTTGCCGTCCCAAACAGGCTTTATCGCGCCACGTGACAAGCCCAGAATGGCCACTTCTGGCGCGTTGATGAGCGGTGTGAAGTAGGTCGTTCCGATGCCTCCGAGTGAGGAGATCGAGAAGGTGCCGCCTTGCATGTCGCCTGCGCCCAGTTTGCCATCACGCGCCTTTTTGGACAGTTCGGCCATTTCAGCGGATATCTCCACCACGCCCTTTTTGTCAGCGTTCTTGAGCACGGGCACAACCAGGCCGTTGGGCGTGTCGGCCGCGAAGCCGATGTTCCAATAGTTCTTGAGCACCAGTTGATCACCATCGAGACTTGAATTGAACTCGGGGAATTTCTTGAGCGCAGCCACAGCCGCTTTGATGACGAAGGCCAGCATCGTGAACTTGACGCCTGACTTTTCATTCTCTTTGTTGAGTTGCACACGCAGGGCTTCCAGCTCGGTGATGTCAGCATCTTCATAGCTGGTGACGTGCGGAATCATGACCCAGTTGCGGTGCAGATTGGCGCCGCTGATCTTCTTGATGCGCGAGCGGTCTTTGTACTCCACCGGGCCGAACTTGGCGAAGTCCACCTTGGGCCAGGGCAAGAGATTCAAGCCTGCGCCATCGCCACCACCACCCGCAGGCGCTTTGGCCGCCTGGGCCTTGGTCTGGGCACTGCCCGCCATGACGGCCTTGGTGAAGTCTTGCACGTCGTCTTGGGTAATTCGGCCTTTGGGGCCATTGCCTTTGACTTCGTCCAGCGGCACGCCGAGTTCACGGGCGAACTTGCGCACGGAGGGCGATGCATGGGGCAACTCGCCTGTGGGGGCGATGGTGGGGTTGTGGGCCGGGGTTGCAAGCGTTGCGGCGACCGGACTGGCCGGTGCCGGTGCGGCCACGGCAGCAACCACAGGGGCAGGTGCACTAGCCGCTACAGAAACAGGAGCTGCATGTGCAGGTGCTGCGGGGGCTGCAGGCGCATTGGCTGCCGAACTGGCGCTCGAATCCGCCGCCTCCAGCACCAACACCACTGAGCCCTGCTTGACCTTGTCGCCCATCTTGATGCGCAACTCTTTGACCACGCCCGCTGCGGACGATGGAATCTCCATTGACGCCTTGTCCGACTCAACCGTGATCAGGCTTTGTTCGGCCTTCACTGTATCGCCAGGTTTGACCATCAACTCGATCACTGTCACTTCATCAAAGTCACCAATGTCCGGGACTTGTACTTCTATCAATGCCATGTTGTGTCTCCGAAAAAGGGTTATGCGTACAGCGGGTTGATCTTCTCGGTTTTGATACCGTACTTCTTAATCGCCTCGGCGACTTTGGCAACCGGCACCGTGCCGTCGTCGGCCAGGGCGCGCAGGGCGGCGACCACGATGTAGTGGCGGTTCACCTCAAAGTGCTCACGCAGTTTGGAGCGGAAGTCGCTGCGACCAAAGCCGTCGGTGCCCAGCACTTTGTAGGTGCGGCTTTTAGGGATGAAGGGTCGAATCTGCTCGGCGTAGGCCTTCATGTAGTCGGTCGATGCCACCACGGGGCCACCGTGTTTGTCCAATTGCTGGGTCACGAAGGGCACTCGTGGCGTCTCCATCGGGTGCAACAGGTTGTAGCGCTCCACGTTCTGGCCATCACGCGTCAGCTCGTTAAAGCTCGGGCAGCTCCAGACGTTGGCGGCAACGCCCCAGTCGTCTTCCAACAACTTCTTGGCAAACTGCGACTCGCGCAGGATGGTGCCGGAGCCCAGCAGGTTGACGCGCGGGGTTTTCTTGGAGCCTTCTTCCAGCAAGTACATGCCTTTGATGATTTCGGCCTCTGTGCCGGGCTTGAGGCCGGGCATGGGGTAGTTTTCATTGAGCAGAGAGATGTAATAAAACACATTCTCTTGGCGCTCCACCATGCGCTTCATGCCGTCTTGCATGATTACGGCCACTTCATGGGCGAAGGTTGGGTCGTAGCTCACGCAGTTCGGAATGGTGCCGGCCAGGATGTGGCTGTGGCCGTCTTCGTGCTGCAAGCCTTCGCCATTCAGTGTGGTGCGCCCTGAGGTGCCACCCAGCAAGAAACCGCGCGCCTGCATGTCACCCGCTGCCCAGGCCAGGTCGCCAATGCGCTGGAAGCCGAACATCGAGTAGTACACATAGAACGGCACCATGATGCGGTTGCTGGTGGAGTAACTGGTGGCCGCAGCGATCCAGCTGCTCATGCCGCCCGCCTCGTTGATGCCCTCTTGCAAAATTTGGCCAGCCTTGTCTTCCTTGTAGTACATGACCTGGTCTTTATCGACCGGGGTGTACTGCTGGCCAGCTGGGTTGTAAATGCCGACCTGACGGAATAGTCCTTCCATGCCGAAAGTACGCGCCTCGTCCACCAGAATCGGCACGATGCGCGGGCCAATGGCCTGGTCGCGCAACATCTGGGTCAAAAAGCGCACGTAGGCTTGCGTGGTGCTGATCTCGCGGCCTTCGACTGTTGGGTCGGTGATGGTTTTGAATGTCTCCAGCGCAGGCACGGTGAAGCTCTCATCCGCCTTGGTGCGGCGGTGCGGCAGATAGCCGCCCAGCGCTTTGCGGCGCTCGTGCAGGTACTTCATCTCAGGCGTGTCGTCGGCCGGTTTGTAGAACGGCAGCTCGGCGATTTGGCTGTCGGGAATCGGGATGTTGAAGCGGTCGCGGAAAGCCTTGATGTCTTCATCGCCCAGCTTTTTGGTCTGGTGCACGGTGTTCTTGCCCTCGCCAATCTTGCCCATGCCAAAACCTTTGACGGTCTTGATCAGCAGCACGGTCGGTTGGCCTGTGTGCTTGATGGCGCGGTCGTATGCGGCATAGACCTTTTGCGGGTCATGGCCGCCGCGCAGCAGGCCCCAGATTTCGGCGTCGCTCATGTGCGCCACCATCTCCAGCGTGCGCGGGTCACGACCGAAGAAATGTTTGCGCACATAAGCGCCGTCGTTGGCTTTGAAGGCCTGGTAGTCGCCATCCAGCGTGTCCATCATCAGCTTCTTGAGCGCGCCGTCTTTGTCACGCGCCAAGAGCGGGTCCCAGTTGCTGCCCCAGATCAGTTTGATGACGTTCCAGCCGGCACCACGGAACTCGCCTTCCAGCTCTTGAATGATCTTGCCGTTGCCACGCACCGGGCCGTCCAGGCGCTGCAGATTGCAGTTGATGACGAAGATCAGGTTGTCCAGGTTCTCACGCGCTGCCAAACCGATGGCACCGAGCGACTCCACCTCGTCCATCTCGCCGTCACCACAGAACACCCAGACCTTGCGGTTCTCGGTATTGGCAATGCCACGGGCGTGCAGGTACTTCAAGAAACGCGCCTGGTAGATCGCCATCAAAGGGCCCAGGCCCATTGAGACGGTGGGGAATTGCCAAAACTCAGGCATCAGCTTGGGGTGCGGGTAGCTGGACAGGCCTTTGCCATCCACCTCCTGGCGGAAATTGAGCAGCTGCTCTTCAGTCAAGCGGCCTTCAAGGTAAGCACGGGCATAGACACCGGGCGACACATGGCCTTGGATGTAGATGCAGTCACCGCCGTGCTCTTTGCCAGGCTCATTGCATTCGGCATGCCAGAACTGGTTGAAGCCCGCGCCAAACATATTGGCCAGCGAGGCGAACGAGCCAATGTGCCCACCCAGATCGCCACCGTCTGCCGGATTGTGTCGATTGGCCTTGACCACCATGGCCATGGCGTTCCAGCGCATGTAGGCGCGCAGGCGCTCTTCCATCTCGGTGTTGCCGGGGTTGCGCGCCTCTTGGTCAGGGGCGATGGTGTTGATGTAGGCGGTGGTGGCAGAGAACGGCATGTCGATGCTGTTCTCACGCGCATGGCCGAGCAGTTGCTCCAAAAGGAAGTGCGCCCGCTCGGGGCCTTCTTTTTGAATGACGGATGCCAGCGCGTCCATCCACTCACGGGTTTCTTGGCTGTCTGCGTCGCTCGCAGGTACACCCGCTAACGGGTTCTGTTCTACTGACATGACTCTCTCCTCGTCGGTTTGTTGGAATTAAATCTGGCCGGAGTGTCTCATAGTTCTTGAAATATTTCAAATAATGATTATTGATTTCACAATGCAATAAATATTAGATTTTCTTGTTCAAGAATTCTTGAGAGTTATGACCATTAAACTAAAGAATATATGCTTATTTACCGCGCCCCTTCGTTATCGAGACTGCGTCACATGACAGCAGTTAAACGACTGGGCTTCTGGTGGAGTCGGCAATCGCCGCTGCGCCAAGATCGGTATGCGATGTTGGCGCCGCTCATTGCCGTGTTTCTTTTTCTTGCAGCCATCGTTGCTGCCTTTGGTTATTTGCGACTTGAAGAAATGGAGCGTGAGCAAGAAGCTGTTCGGCATGACATCGAGTATGCACAACAACGCTTGCGCTTGCGACTGGTGGAGAGGCAAGAGCAACTCGTACGAATAGCCCATGAGATTGCCAACAAAGAGATCTGGCTTGAACAATTTCGTGGAAAAGTTCAAGCTTTAATTTCCCAAAACCCTGAGCTCCACGGGGTAAGTTGGATTGATGAAAGAAAACGTGTCCGAGCCAGCGCGGCAAATCCCGTCCAAACCAGCAATCAGGCTAATGTTTTATCAAAAAATGTAGCCGCCTCATTGACTCCTACAGAGTCTGAAAGTGCATTTGCTCTGGCAAAGGAGCTGCTCCAGCCCATATACGTTCAACGCAGTGCGTTGATTGACAACCAGGCACTGCTGCAACTGCATATTCCTATCGTGGTTAACAATCAATTCACGGGCGTCGTGCTAGCGGAGTTCTCTGTTGAGAACATGTACAGATACGGCGTGCCACCCGAAATTTCTGCCCGCTATGCCGTATCCATGATTGATGCAAAAGGTGCCGTTTTGGCTGGTAGCAGCATCCCAAAACGAAATCCAGCCACACAACTGCTCCCCTGGGGTCGACAAAACATCGAATATGAGGTTCCCGTCTCCCCGGTTGGCAACGGGCTACTCATTCGAGCACAAGCCTACAGCACATCGTTAGGTGTTATTGGCAGCGGCTTGTTCTGGTTGGTAGGCGCATTAAGCGCGCTGACCGCATGGATGTTGATTGGCAACTGGCGGCACACCCACAAGCGTTTACAAGCGCAACAAGCGCTTATCGCCGAGACCAGTTTTCGACGCGCCATGGAGGACTCCATGCCCACGGGCATGCGCACACTGGACATGCATGGTCGCATCACTTATGTGAATCCTGCCTTTTGTCAAATGACAGGCTGGAGCGAAGCCGAACTGGTTGGTAAAACCGCCCCCTTCCCTTATTGGCCGGAAGAAGACCACGCCACCCTTATGGGAAGACTCAAAGATGAGCTAAATGACCGCATCACGCGCGGCGGCTTTCAGATCCGGGTTAAGCGCAAAGACAACGTCCGGTTTGACGCCCGTATCTACGTCTCTCCACTGATTGACCCAAACGGGCAGCAAAAAGGCTGGATGACGTCCATCACCGATATCACAGAACCGAACCGGATTCGCGAACAACTCTCTGCTTCGTATGAGCGCTTCACCACTGTACTGGAGGCGCTGGATGCATCCGTGTCCGTGGCACCTATCGGCACGGATGAACTCTTGTTTGCGAACAGAAAATACCGTCTCTGGTTCAATGATCAACCCAACACGCTGGTCAGTCAAGCAGCCAAGCTAGGCCTACCACCGACGCTTCCTAACGACGCAGGAATGGACACCGTAGACGCTTTGGCAGGCATGCCTTTTGAAGCCATCTCGGACAGCGAGACTGAAAGCAGTGAGGTGTTTGTCCCTGCGTTAGATAAATGGCTTGAGGTACGTACGCGCTATTTGACGTGGGTTGACGGGCGCTTGGCGCAGATGGTGATTGCCACCGACATCACACAACGCCACCATTCCCAAGAACAGGCTGCAGCACAGGCTGCGCGCGCGCAGACGGCGAGCCGCCTTATCACCATGGGTGAGATGGCCTCCAGTGTTGCACACGAGTTGAACCAGCCGCTGACGGCTATCGCCAACTATTGCAACGGAATGGTCTCGCGCATCAAGGCGCAGCAAATTTCTGAAGAAGAGCTACTCAACGCGCTTGAGAAAACAGCCAAACAAGCGCAACGAGCCGGACTCATCATTCAACGCATTCGGGCCTTTGTAAAACGCAGCGAACCCAATCGCAGCCTCTCCGACATCGCTTCCATGGTGGAAGAAGCTGTGGAGTTGGCCAACATTGAATTGCGCCGCTCCCATGTGCGCCTGATGTATCACATTGAGCCAACACTCCCCCCGTTGCTGGTGGATCCGATCCTGATTGAACAAGTCCTTGTCAACCTACTGAAGAATGCTGCCGAATCCATCGTGCAAGCCAATCGATCCACGGAAGACCGACGCATAGAGCTGCGCGTGGCGGCGGTTGAGGTTGAAAACAAAAACGTTGTCGAATTTTCCATTTGCGACACCGGCAACGGAATCTCCGAAGAGGTGATGAAACGGCTATACGAATCCTTCTACACCACCAAGGCCGAAGGACTGGGCATAGGCCTGAGTTTGTGCCGCTCAATCGTTGAGTCCCATCAAGGCCGCATGAAAGCGGAGAACCTCTACAATGGCGCCGACGTCTCTGGCTGTTGTTTCACCTTCTGGATTCCTCAGATGGAATCCACCAACGACACAGCCCACCCCCATCGACAAATAAACCCGGTTTCAGGATAAGTCATGAATTTGATTCCCAAAAAAGGCACGATTTATGTGGTGGACGACGATGAGGCCGTGCGCGATTCGCTGCAATGGCTGCTCGAAGGCAAGAACTACTACGTGCGCTGCTTCGACTCCGCAGAGTCCTTCTTAAGCCGCTACGACCCACGTGACGTGGCCTGTCTGATCGCCGACATTCGCATGGGTGGCATGACCGGACTGGCACTGCAAGACCGGCTGATCGAGAGCCACTCTCCTTTACCCATCGTTTTCATCACCGGCCATGGCGACGTTCCTATGGCTGTAGACACCATGAAAAAAGGAGCGATGGACTTTATCCAAAAGCCCTTCAAGGAAGAGCAGCTCCTCGGTTTGGTCGAGCGTATGTTGGAGCAGGCACGCGAGACCTTCAAAGACCACGAGCAAGCCGCAAGCCGAGGCGCACTGCTAGCCAAGCTCACTGTGCGTGAAACTCAGGTGCTGGACCGTATTGTGGCTGGGCGTCTAAACAAACAGATTGCCGACGATCTGGGGATCAGCATCAAAACGGTGGAAGCGCACCGCGCCAACATCATGGAAAAACTCAATACCAACACCGTGGCTGACCTGCTGAAAATTGCATTGCAACAGGCCCCTGCAAGAGCTTAATGCTATTGATTCAATAGCATGTTACGCCAGTCCCGCATGGACAAAATGGCATTTTTTATAATTTAAACCCATGACGACCTCTAATACTGGCCATCTGATGGATGGCGTTGCATTGTCCAAAATTTTGCGTCAAGACATCGCACAACGTGCTGCAGCCCTCACCGCCCACAACATCACACCGGGCCTGGCCGTCATCCTGGTGGGAGAGAACCAAGCCTCCCAGGTCTATGTGCGCAACAAGGTCAAGGCCTGCGCCGATACCGGCCTGCATTCGGTGCTGGAGAAATACCCCGACAGCATGAGCGAGGTCGAGCTGTTGGCCCGCATT
>CANCAO010000031.1 GCA_947374105.1 Comamonadaceae bacterium
TGGCACCAGACATGACCCGCTTCATGCGCCAACGTCTTGATCGCCTGCCCCATGGGCATACCGTACATGATGGTGATGTCACTCTCAACCTGTGCGCCACAGCGGCGCGAGCGAGCCAGACCGATTGTCCCATCCCCGCCGGCCATACCCGCCAATTGAGGCTTGTCGCGCAGACGTACTTTCACGTCTCCCCAATTGGCATGCAGACCAAGATCGGTACAGGCATTGACAGCAAAGCGCCAGACACTCAGCAGCGCCGCATCGTCTTTGACTGCAGAGTCATGGCACAGCTGGCAAATGGGCGTTCCATCGGAATAGCGGTAGCCCTGGCGTGCCCCATAGGGCCAAAAGGAACCCACCGGGTGGCCGCAGTAGCGGCAATGTTCAGGGTTTACGATGGATAGCGCCGACATAATGGCCGTCCTTGTTGCGTATGAAAAGGGCTCCACGCGTGGGCGTGCGGTTGAGCCACGACCAGAAAGTGCCCGAGACGTTCATGGAAACATCAGCAGGCGCACACACCCGAGAAGACGGATCGCGCCGGTTTTTCATGACCCCACCGATGGCGGGAAGAATGGGAATTGCCGCAAGAATTCGGTTCAAGAGTTTCATAGTGGGACTCCAAAAGTTTAGTAATGACACAAACGGCAAAGCACCGCTGCATGCAAACTAAGAACGTTCGATGACCAATGGATTTGGGCAGCGACTGACAGACCCGGCATATTCTGTTCGACCGTTCACAAAGATAGTGACGGTAGACCCATCAGCATCGACAAGCGCCGTCCCATCGCGATTGGTTCTCAGTTCCTCCCCGCCGTACGCTTTGATCCGGTAGCCACTCAGGCCATATCCATTCTTGTCAACGACCCTTACTTTGATTGTTCGAGACATCTTTTTTCTCCTGTAAGTGAATTGAAGAAGCGGTGAACGGCTGTCACCGCTACTAACCAAGTGCCTTGATCACCAGCAATCTTCAAAAAGAATTTGCTGAATCGTTTGGAAGGCACTACACAAGGCCTGTGAAGCCTTGCGCGCCACCCCTGTCAAAGAACCGACAGCAGCAGCGGCTGGGTAGTGGTTGCGATCTCCAGACGGTCACCAGCCATGATGTCCATGGTTTGCCCGGTTCTGGCCATGACCCGTTCTGTGCCGCGTTGGCGCTTGATGCCGTTGAGTCCCAGAACCGTCAAATGGCCTCGTCCCGGAGACATCGGATGAACCCGGAGGTGATGCATGCTCACCGCACCATCGCCACCGAGTTCATCCCTTCCGAGCAGCATTGCACCAGAAATCGGGATTGTTTTGCCATTAACCACAACATGCAATGCGGCACCGATGGGTTGACTGCACTTTGGACAGTTGTCCCGCGTGGCGTGCCACCACAGTGGAGAGTTACAGCTAGGACATGTGATTAAATTTTGCAGTGATCCGTGCATGACTTGGCTGATCACACCGATCGAGGGCGTTGTCTGTTTGGTAGGACGCAACATCATGCGGAGCTGGGCCTGCAATTCGGGTGAGAGAATCTCAAAGGGCAAGCCCGTGTCATTTCCAGCAAGGTGACGGCCCCGAAGGGGGTCCCCCGCCAAGTCGCCTTTCTCCAAGCGTTCAAGCATCTCCGCAATCGATTTGCAACCTTGGACTACGGGTCTGTCCAGTAGCAACTCGTGTCCATAAATGCCCAACGAGTACACGTCCGAGGCCCGGTCAGGGATGTCACCTTTGCTGCGAATCCACCATGCCATGGAACCCTCTGCGCCGGCCATCACGGGTGGCAACGCAGGGTCCCCACAATTGAAGTTGCTCCAATCGATCAGGTAGACCCTGACGGTGTCGCCTTCACTGACGATACCAATGTTGTCGTCATTCAAGTCACCGTGAGATAGCCCTTGCGCATGTACCAGGGAGAGCAAATCGGCAATCTGCAGCATGACCCCCACGCGCTGGGCGTAAGGGCGGCCTTGGCCCAAGAAACTCGGACCATCGACAGGCTCGGCGACCAGCGGCATCAGGTTCTCGATCCACGCACATACATAGCCACCCTCCTTGGAGTAGGCAAATGGTGCGTTGATGCGACCCAAATTATCGAGCTTGTAGATTTCAGAGTCCACCAAGAACTTGGTGCGCGCCTTGCGAAGTGCCATTGTCTGCTCCGGTGTCCGTGGGGGCACGGCTGACTGGTGGAACTGCTTGTAGAAGACCTTCTTGCCTTTGTAATCTGCCAGGTAGCCCTGGCCTTCACCACCGGCGCTGATGTCCTTGATGATGGCGATGTCACCGATGTTGGTTTCTACCTTGGTGCCGGGTGCGTGCATATTGAACATGCGGATGCTCCTTTTAAGTGCATGAAGCGGTAGCCCATTGCCGCCGCTAATTACACAGTGTGGAATTTGTTCCTATCTTCAAATTCATTTGGGGTGATGTGCCAGTGGCCGCAGCCCAGAGCCAATGACCCACCGCGATTCGCAGCTGGCCATTGGAAGTAGCTTGCCGTTTGCAAGATGCTGGCAGATGGCAACCCATGCCAATCTGCTCTATCGCCCCATGGCGGCCACTCCCTCGTAAAAATCAATCATTGCGTGGCCCAGCTGCGCGGCACCCGATGGGATTTGACGACCTCAGGAATTGGTTCTCCCGCCTGGGGAGTCGTCAATACAAGTGCAGTCACGTTGTCGTCAAATATGTCCGGATGATCCTCAAGGCACTTGGATACGTACATGTCGAGCACACTTCCAAGATCGCTTGGTGATACACACTTCGATGCCATCTTCATAGGCCAGGCCCAAAACCCTTCCAGGTCCGTGACCTCGGCAACATAAATCCCGTCTGTGCCCGCCACCAGAAAGTCACCTGGCTCGCGATTCAGGGTTTTGAGGACATAGTTTCCATATGGGGTTGGCCCCAGGCATCCAGTCAGAAAACCTGTTTTTTCTTCCTGTTGCGGCGTCAGCAGACGCTCCCATGTGCCATCTGAGCGCCGAACGTCCGCTCCCCCGTCGCCAATGTATGCCAAGGCATATTCGCTCTGATTGGCCAGCAGGACAATCAGGGTGCAGCGAAACTCGGAAGGGCCCCACATTTGGGTCCCTACACTGGCAACATGCTGGCTTGCTGCTTCAAGGCAGCCCCTAGCAGCATCGATCAAATTGCGCTCGGTACTGCGCAGCAAGCACTCGACACTCGCAGAGACGGCGGTGTAAGCGGCATTCCTTCCACCGAAGTGGCCGCCACATCCATCGCTAATAATCGTGACCTGGATCGGCCCCAAGGCGGCACTGGTGAAGTCAAAGGCAACGCCGTAATCCTGGTTTTCAGTGTTGTGACCCGTCACCGAACTCAATGCAAACGAGCCAGATGCCGGTTCGATGCGGCGTTTGGGATAGGCACGCTTCATCGAAGCCAGCATCACCTGCGGTTCAACATATGCCAGGCCAAACAAAGCTGGCTCCACACCGTGTGGTGCCGGTTCTTCAACTTGGACAGGAGTCACTGGTTCAACAGAAACATCATCAGGCAGCCCTGTACTGGGGTCTTTCGCCTTCTGCGGAATTGGCACACTGCGACGCGGCCCGGTTCTTCCCCGCAGGGCCGCAACACCGACAAGCCCAAGTGTCATGGCAGCAGCGGCCGCGCCGGACACCAGCGAGTTTTCAACAGGCGTCATGGATGCGGGATCGATGGTCGGTTGGGTTGGCAACATGATTTCTCCTTGAAGTTTTAACGAAACTGGGTTTTCGGGTGTGGCTGGACAGGTCGGGTTCTCTCTATGCCATGGGTCTGCCATAACCATTCCGGCAATCAACAGCAATCCCACCGCCACACCAATTTTCCAGAGCTGTGAACGTGTTTTGGAAGGCGTAGAGTCTTTCACCGGCACGAGCCTGTCGAGCTTGTGGTGGGTGGTGGGTGCGCCAAAGGACTGCAGCGCTGCTGACGGTACATAGCCATCGCTATATGCCTCGGACTGGAGTACAGTTTTGGGCTGCGGCGCGGGTGCCATCAACGGTCGGCTGGCAGCGTCGATGATGATACGTTTCAATTGGATCGTCATGAGATTCTCCTGAGATGCAGGACTGTCACTACGACAGCCCTTACTTCCTTAGTGCAACAAACCAGCGCTTCTTCAAACTAAATGAGTAGTTTGTTAGTCGTTCGCAGCAGCAATAATGGACACGATCACTATGCCGACGATGATCGGAACGATTAGCGCGAGCACAACCGCTATGCCAGCAAGGACGGCTGCTGAAATGGCGGTATGGATTACTGGTGCCAAAGCAACCCATTGCAAGTAAAAACGACCTAGAAAGATGGGCAGGGCAATCAGTGCCAGACAAAGATCAACAATGCCAACGGCTCCCATGGTGAGTGCAATAGCTACTTTTTCTGAAGGCTTAGCGCACAGGGTGTACCGGGCATGCAAGCCACGCAGATAAAGCCACAAGCCCTCTGCGGCCTGCTGAAACACACCATAGGGCCATAGGACTGCGGAACTCACAATAACGATCACCAGACTGATCAACAGCACCACTCCGGGCAAAAAGAGGGCTGGCTGGGATAGCCAGCTCTTGACCACTGGACCTTGTGCAATGCCAGCAGCAATGAGCTGCCCAAAGACGTTTGCTGGCAACCCCGACAACCATGATTTGACCGGATACTTAATGACCCTCGCTGAGCCGCCCCCTGTCGCGGCGATTCCACCAGGCGCATAAGTCGTCCCAGTAGGATGACCCTGCTGGTTGCTGAGAACGGATGACAGGGGTACTGGCGTTGCAGCGGGCCATGCACTTGGTGGAACAATTAGTGGTTTCATGACAATTCCTTGGGCTCAATGTTGGGAAGTGACGAACGTGCCGCAGGATGGATCGCGTGCTGGTCCACCCATCCTGCGAAAGGGTCTGCTGGCACGCATTGGTGCCGCAACCCTTCATTCATGCCGCTTTGGACAGCTGCTGACTCAGTGTCTTGCCCACCTTGGCAAAGAGCCCGACCAGGCTGCCAAGATTGGCGTAGGCGTAATGCTGCGGGGATGAGGCGATGGCCTGCAACGTCGCAACTTCGGCACCACTGCCAAAACCAATGGTAATGATGGTCATGCCCGCTTGCTTCATCTCGTTGGCAACCCGAATGGTTTCTGCGGTGTCACTCAGTCCTCCATCGCTCATGAAGACCACCATGCCAGTTACCAGACGACGCTCTGGACGCGCTGTGAACGCTTTTTCGGCACTTTGTGCCATCCTCATTGGCGGTGCTCCCACAGTGCCGCCACTGGTGCCGCTGAATGCAACCGAAAGCGTCTCGGGTGCAACAGAGCTTGCCACCATAGTTGCGCTGGAGCCAAATCGGATCACATTGAGACGGAACCCGTCCTTGTTCCTGGGCTCGGCCAACTCTTGGGCCAGCGCCATTGCTGCCAGTGAGGCTTCGCGGGCAGGGGCCCCGGACATGCTGACAGAGTCATCCATGACCAGGTGCACGGGCTGCTCGTTGTAGGTCTTCAAGCGGGTGACGTTGCCGAGACCCCCGACGAACGGGTCCTGACCAGGCGCAAAAGGACCGGACGATGCCAGAGTCCCTTCTGCTTGATGACCAGAGAAGATGGATTGAATGGCTTGGGTTAAGTGGCTCATGGTGTACTCCAGTTGGGTCGTTGAATGAAACTTCCTTTGAAGGCCCCGGTTTTTGGTGCCTTCATCCATATCAGTGTGGAATCTCCAGCCGAATTCAAAAATGTTTTGCATACAGTGCGCGATTTGGGGTGCTTGGGCCGCAGCGCCCAAGTGCTGCCGAAGGCGGTATATCGACCGCCTGTGAAATCCGTCGCTACTGCAGGTCCGATGTGCGGTTAGCCGAAACGTCACCGGAGCCTTCGCCTGCGGAATTGCTAGAACCAGTCGGGGTTGCAGTTTGTTTGACCGTGTCAGCGTCAGGATGTGCCGACGGTGTTGGTGCCACGCATGGACTCGCAGTGGTGTATCCCCACCCAGCCGGACTTGGCGGTGCTGCCCTGGTTGCACCGGACTTGCTTGTCTTTTCTTTCTCAATCGATTGGTGCAAGTGGGCCCGAAATCCTGCGCTCTCCTGCTGCAAGAGTGCCCGTGCCTCCATGGCAATCGGCGAGTTGAACGTCAATAGTTTGAGCAGCAAGGGCAGCAATTCCAATGCAGCCAACAAGAGCGTCTTTTTGCGCACCTCCAGGTCAATGTCGGGATTCTTGGCGCGCACCCTGGCAAAGGCTTCCTGATCTGCTCCGTTCATGTTCAGTGCCAAGGCAGATCTGTTGGAGCGCTCGGTGGCCTGCTCGGCAGCTGACTTTTCTGCTGTGGCATGGGTAGTGGCCACTTCTGCCGCGGTGGTGCGCACGCTGGCCAGTACCGTCTCAATGGGCTCCCGGTAGGCACGCACCGCCGCATTGATGGACTTCTCCTTCAGGTTGCAGTCCGTCATCTTGACGCGTGCACTGACCTCCAGCTCGCGCAAACGCTCGTTCTGCATCTCAGTCCTGTCAGGGATACGCCGCATCTCGCTGCGCTCGGCATTCAAGCGGGTGCTTTCCACCTTGCAGACGTTCAGACGCTCGGTATCACTCACGATGCTTGAGGGCAGGCTTGCCAGTTTGAGCTCCAGCTCATGCGTGCGGTCTTGCGCTGTTGTCATGCGCTTTTCCAGCGCGTCCACATTGAACGTTGCTGTGGCATTCTTGCGCTCAAGCTCCTGGGCTTCGTTGGCCATGGCAACGAGTTCCTTCTGGATGGGGCCGGCGTAACTGTTAAGCACCCACTTCTGGGCAATTACCACCGAGAACAGGAAGACCATGCCAACACGGATGAGAAACATCGCCAGCTGCGCGGTGAAGTGCGGCCAGATGGCATCAGAGAGCACCAGCAGTGCGCGCTCGACCCACAGCACAGCGGTTGTAATCAGTGCAGCGGCCAAAATGACGGCCGCGCACCGCAAAACAAGCGACGAAATGGAGGCAAACTCGTCGTGCAGCAGATAGACCGTTCCACCGAAGAGAAAGGGCAGTGTTACAAAGACCAATAAGCCACCGATGGTGTACGCCACCGAGCGGGATTGGGGGTGGTGCTTGTTCGCAACGTCTTGCGAAGTGCCATAGGCAAACAGCACGCCATGTTTTAGAGTCGATAGGAGCGCAAGTGCCATGGGGTATACCTCCAGTTGCAGGGGTCAACTTTGACCCCCTTGCTGATGTAGTGGTCACTTGGCTCTATCTGTTCAAATTTGTTTCGTGCGGTGTCAGAGTCATCCGCAAATCTTTGGCGACGCACGACATAATCGCCTGAAGTAATTCGTGTTTCGGAGGATCCCATGAATCAGTGGCAAGGCGGGAGTACCGGTGACAAAGCAAACAGGGCTCTGGCGGTCGCTATAAAAAAAGTGGCAAGGATGCGACTGCGGCATGAAGACCAGCCCAGTTCAAAATCTGCCGCCAGTTTGACAGAAAGCCTAGAAAACCTCGCCGAAATGCTCAGAGAACGAGGTCGCTACGAAGAAGCGATTCAAACCATCAAAGAGGCGGGACAAGTTCATCTGCAAGATGCAGCAAAGTTGGCACAAGACCTAATGGTGCAAGCATCCGAGTTATATGACCAAGGGGCCTACGACGAGGCGCTTTGTGCTGTTGAGGGGGCTGTGAATACGCTTCGCCTTCTAAATGAACAGATACCCAAAAACGAACGCTTTGTTACTGCCCTTGCCTGGAGTTTGAATCTTCAGGGTATCTTATTCAGTAACCTAACCTTGCTCGAAAATGCTCTAAACGCAACCAAGGAGTCGGTGAGTTTACGCAGAGATATGCGCAGCACCCAACCCGAAGCCTTTGCCGCCGATCTGGCACATAGCCTGAACAATCTGGGCAACAGGTTGAACGAGCTGGGTCACCGTGAAGAAGCCATTCAAGCCAGCAAGGAGGCAGTGGTTTTGTACCGCGAGCTTTACAAAACTGACCGAGATAAATATCTTTCATACTTGGCATCAAGCCTAGCAAATTTGGATAAAGCAACATCTATTCTGTAAATTTCGATTTTGGTTCTGGGGTTGTTGCGCAATAGCGTCAGGTCAAGGCTTCATGTTCAGGTAGATTTTTGCGGTCATCCACTCCTCGTCTTGTTCGGCCAGCAAGGCACTCACCAATCGTAGGCAACTGTCGGGGTTGGGAAACAGCGTGGCCACACGGGTTCGCCGCTTGAGCTCCTTGTTCAAACGCTCCAATCCGTTGGTGGTGCGCATGCGCACTCGATGTGCATCAGGCAGGCCAAACACAGCAAAACCCTCGGGCAGATTGTTCTCGGCCCAAGCGGCCAGTTGAGGGTGACTCACCTGCCACTCCTTGAGGGCCACGTTGAGCAACCGCTGGGCCTCATGAGCATCTGGCGCATTGAAGATACCGCGTATTTGTCTGGCCACCGGCGTGCGCTGATCGAGCTTTGACACGTAGCCTTGCGCGTTGTGCTGTAGGTGAAACTGGCAGCGCTGCCAAGGCACACCGGGAAACATCGCTTTGCGGGCCGCTTTAAGGCCTGCGTGGTCATCGCTGGCGATGTACTTGACCCCGCGCAAACCGCGCTGAATCAGGCCGTCCAAAAAGGCACGCCAATGCACCTCAGCCTCCGATAGCGCCACCGACACACCCAGCACCCGGCGGTGCCCTGTAGCGGTGATGCCAATGGCCACCAACACAGCACAGTCCACCACTCGCCCGCCCTCACGAACACGCTCATAACGGGCATCCAAAATCACGTAGGGCGTCTCCTCCAGGGGGCGGGTGCGCCAGGCTTGCAGTCCCTCATCGAGCAGCGCCGCGCAGCGGCTGATTTGCGTGGACGAGATGCTAATCTCCGGGCCCACCAGCTTTTGCAAAACGGTGATGACTTTGCGGGTTGAGACACCCTGCACATACATCTCGGCGAGCGCCAAATTCATGGCTTGTTCGGAGCGCGTGCCGCGCTCCAGTGCGCTGGGGTAAAAGCCACCAGAGCGCACTTGGGGCACCTCAAAGGTGACGTCGCCCACACGGGTTAGAACGGTCTTGGGTTTGTAGCCATTGGCGTAGTCCACACGTTGCGCAGAGCGCTCGTAGGGCGCGGCCTGCAGGTGCTGGGCGCGTTCAATGCGCGAGGCCTCGTTGACCAGGATTCGCAGGGCTTCGCCAGCGCCGTCAAGGCCGTTGGCAAGCAGGCAGGCGTAGGCTTCGTGCAGCGGGTTGCTGGCGTCGTCAAGTTGGGTTCGTTGGGCCATGATGAATACATTCTTTCTGTGTCGCTCCAGCCTCGCCAATCAGTCGCCGGGGGGGGCCTCCGGCGGCCTGGCAGGGGCCTGATTTAAAATATCCAAAACCGAATTCAGAAACACGCCGCAGCGAGTCCTGTTTCAGTGGTTCGGGAAATTACAGAACGAATGTTGCACAACCCAAATTTGAGCACTAGGCTCAGCGTAGTAGGGTATGACGAGGATGCATTTTGTGCAAGCGATGAGGCAGTGGGTATGTTTGCGGCTTATCAACAGGTTCAGCCCAAAGCCGTTGATGTGACGTTTCTCCGGACGTTGGCATTTTGCCTACAAACACAGGCGAATATGCTAAATGCTCTGCATTTGCCTGAAAGGGCGCTGATCGTAATCCGCAAGGTGGAAGAGATCTACCGCAAGCTTCTCAATGATCAGCCAGAGCCACTTGCGCGCTGCTTAAGCAACTTGGGAGGCATCCTCATAAAACTAGGAAAACATGAAGAAGCTCTACTTGCCATCCAAGAGTCTGCGAAACTGTATCGTACCTCCAGCAATAACCAATCTGCAGCCGTTGCCTCCGATCTGCCAGGAACCTTGATTATTCAGAGCGGCGTGCTCGACGCGCTTGGTCGTTACGAAGAAGCCCAATCGGCGTGGCACGAAGCAGGTGTCGGGGGGTGTAAGAAGTTTTGTGTAAACGGTTTTTTGGCAGGAAACTGCCGTCTTGCATGGAGCAATGATGACCGTAGAGATGAATACCTTACCCACCGAACTCATAGACGCGCTGCTGGCGAACTACAAGAAGCCTGAAGACCTGATTGGCCAGGATGGCATCCTCAAGCAACTCACCAAAGCCCTGGTTGAACGGGCACTACAGGCCGAAATGACCGACCACCTCGGCCACGGCAAGAACCAGTTGGTGGCCAATGAAGCCGGCAACACCCGCAACGGGCGCAGCAAGAAGACACTCAAGGGCGACTTTGGTGAACTGCCCATTGAAATCCCCCGCGACCGCGC
>CANCAO010000032.1 GCA_947374105.1 Comamonadaceae bacterium
GACGAGGCCATCACCACGCCCACCGAAGACAGCGTGCGCCGCGCCATGGCGATCCAGCTCATCATCAACCGTGAGTGGGGCTTGGCCAAGAACGAGAACCCATCACAAGGTGCTTTCATCATCGAAGAGTTGACCGAGTTACTGGAGGAAGCGGTGCTGGCGGAGTTCGAAAAAATCGCCGAACGCGGTGGTGTGCTCGGGGCGATGGAAACCGGCTACCAGCGCGGCAAGATTCAAGATGAATCGATGCACTACGAAATGCTCAAGCACACCGGCGAGCTGCCCATCATCGGCGTCAACACCTTCCGCAACCCGCATGGCGACGCGGTGCAGGCCAAACTCGAATTGGCGCGCAGCACTGACGAAGAAAAGCAGTCGCAACTCCAACGGCTGCAAGACTTCCACACCCTGCACGCCAGTGAATCACCCGCAGCGCTCAAGCGTTTGCAACAAGCTGTGATCGACAACCTTAACGTATTCGAGGTGCTGATGGATGCCGTGCGCGTGTGTTCGCTCGGGCAAATCACCAACGCGCTGTTTGAGGTGGGTGGGCAGTATCGGCGGAATATGTAGAGCCCGCATGTCTGAATGGGATCGCATGCGCAAATTGGCGAATTTTGCGAGCGGTGTGCTGTCCCTCTGATTCCTGAGTGTTCGAACGGCAGAGTAAGTCACAATTCAAAGCTGTGGCTTATGCATCCAACAGAGAGAAGCTTGCCAAACATTCAGGGACTTGGCTATGGATGATGTCTTCAGTTTTCGCAACAGGCTCATTGACGAATACAGTTCGTTTTCGCGGAGTTTCTCCAAAATTTCCGCACAAGATATCCTTGTAAAGGTCGAAGAAGAATATGCCCGAGGCCGCTACTGGCCCGAGCCGCTGATCCAGATCAATCCAAATTACAAGCGCAGCGGTACCGTTCAGCAACTGGCAGAGCAAGGCGTACTTCACGCCGATTGCGCGCACATTTTCCAGACAGGAAAAACCGAAGGCAAGCCATCGGACCTGCATCTCTATGTCCACCAGTTGCAGGCCCTGGCCAAGGCGCAGAACCAGCAAAGCTACGTGGTGACTACCGGTACGGGTTCCGGTAAGTCCCTCGCATTTTTCATTCCCATCATCGACCGCATCGTCAAAGCCCGGGCGGCTGATTCGCACAAGCGCACACGGGCCATCGTTATTTACCCGATGAACGCCTTAGCCAACAGCCAACTGGAAGAGCTGGACAAGTTCCTGCATGGCTACCCCAAAGGTGAGGCACCCTTTACGGTGGCCCGTTACACCGGGCAAGAAAGTAAGGCAGAACGGCAAGAAATTGCCGACAACCCGCCCGACATCCTGCTGACCAACTTCATGATGCTGGAATTGATCCTGACGCGATTTGAGGATGTAGACCGTCAGGTGGTCGAGCATTGCCAAGGGCTTGAGTTTCTGGTGTTGGATGAGCTCCATACCTACCGCGGACGGCAGGGGGCTGATGTGGCTCTGCTGGTACGTCGTTTGCGCGAGCGCCTGAAGGCCGAACAACTGGTGTGCATTGGTACCTCTGCCACCATGTCCTCCACCGGCACGCAAGCCGACCGCAATCAAACGGTGGCAAGTGTCGCCAGTTTGTTGTTTGGTGCATCCATCACCGAACACGATGTGATTGGTGAAACCTTGCAGCGTGTCACCAACCCTGGGAAGGACGTACAGGCCATAAAGCTGCTGCTCAAGGCTGTTTTATTGAAAGATGCCCATGCTTGGGCCGATTTTGAAGCTTTTAGCGATGACCCGTTGGCCATTTGGGTCGAGCTGACTCTGGGCATTGAGCTGCCCGCAGATGAGCCGCCCCGCCGCGCAAAGCCCATCACTATGAAAGATGCCGCTGGCCGTTTAGCGGCCGATGCGCAATGCACCTTTGATGAGGCCATGGCTGGCTTGCAGCGCTTTTTACTAGCGGCCCACGACATCAAAACTCTGCAAGGCCGCCCACCCTTCGCCTTCAAGTTGCACCAGTTCATTAGTGGCCCCGGCAAGGTGTTGGCGACGCTTGAACCAGAGGGCGTACGCCACATCACCCTGGATGCCCAACGCTACGCCCCGGGTCGGCAGGAAGAGGGGGCCCAGCTGTACCCGGTTCACTTTTGTCGTGACTGCGGGCAGGAATACCACCCCGTATGGCGCGCTGGTCAGGCCCAGCAGGAATACACCCCGCGTGAGATTGACGACATCTCGGGCGATGATGATGAGAACGCCCGCTACGGTTTTTTGTGCCCCTCTAATCTGCGTCAGTCCTACAAAGGCAGCATTGAGGACTTGCCAGAATCCTGGTTGGACCTGGCCAAGGCCGAGCCCAAAGTCAAAAGTACCTTCAGAAAATATGTTCCAGAAGACTTACAGGTCAGTCCGCAGGGCTGGCAGGGTAGTGGTGAGTCTTATTGGTACATCCCTGGCAAATTCCGCTTTTGCTTGAACTGTGGCCAAACCCATGAGGTACATGGCAAAGACATCAACCGACTGGCAAGCCTTTCCGGAGAGGGGCGTTCGTCTGCGACTACGATCCTTACCCTGAGCGCCATCCGGCAGCTCTTTGATGTGAAGGACATGCCGTCCGACCAACCTGATCCGCGCAAGTTACTTGGCTTTACGGACAACCGGCAGGATGCTGCCTTGCAGGCGGGACATTTCAACGACTTTGTGTTTTTGCTCACCCTGCGCTCTGCCCTGATTGGCGCTTTGCAAAACCACCAGGGCGTATTGACAGAAGAAACCCTGGCGGATGCCGTCTTTAAGGCGTTGGGGTTTGACAAGACTGACTTTGGCACGCTGGCCGAATACCTGCGCACCCCCAAGCTGATGGGCCTGGCGCGCCAAGACGCGCAGCGCACCATGCGTTTCATCATCGGTTACCGCCTTTTGCGCGACCTGCGACGTGGCTGGCGTTTCAATAATCCCAATCTGGACCAGCTCAACCTGCTGTCCATTGCCTACCGGGGACTTGATGAATTTGTGACAGAGGCTTCGCTGTTTGCCAAAAGCCCCGTCCTGACCCGCATCAGTCCGCAGCAGCGCGGCATTCTTGCACGCATGGTTTTCGACAGCATGCGCCGCAGCCTGTGCCTGGAAACGCGATACCTGGATGCCGTGGAACAAGACAAGGCCAAGACGACAGCGCACCAGTACCTCAATGAGCGCTGGGCATTTGCGTCGGATGAAAATCTGGAAACAGCCAAATACCTGATTCTGACCAAACGCCCTGAATACAAAGGTAAACCTCGTGTCGACCTAGTGCCGGGTGGTTCTCGCTCACGTCTCCTCAAAGACCTCAAGGCAGCGTCATTTTGGAAAGACAGCGCGGCGGCTGGACAGGTTGTCGGTTGGAAGGATCCACAGTGGGTGGAGTTGATGGAGCAGCTGCTTCAAGCGGCGTCTAACTATGGCTATGTCCAGAAGTTTGACGTTGACAGCCAAGTCATTGGCTGGCGCCTCAACGCTTCCACCATGGATTGGTTGCTGGTGGACGAGTCTCGGGCACTGGAAGACGGCAAACACAACCAGTTCTTTCGCAACCTGTACCAGGCGGTGGCCCAGACCCTGCGGCAGCAGGGGCATCCCTTGTTCGACTTTGAGGCCCAGGAGCACACAGCGCAAGTGGATTCCGCCCGCCGACAGCTGCTGGAGCAGCGCTTCCGCTACACCGAAAAAGACCGTAAAGACTGGCTGGACAACCCCGCGCATGAGGCTCCGCTGGAGCGCCTGCCTGTCATGTTCTGCTCGCCCACCATGGAGCTGGGCGTGGACATTTCGGCCCTGAACACGGTCTACCTGCGCAACGTACCCCCCACTCCCGCCAACTACGCCCAGCGCAGCGGTCGAGCGGGTCGCTCAGGGCAGCAGGCCTTGGTCATCACTTACTGCGCCGCGCTTAGCCCACATGACCAATGGTTTTTCCACCACGCCACTGAAATGGTGCACGGCATTGTCAAGCCGCCCACCCTGGATCTGGCCAACCGCGATTTGATTGAAAGCCACTTGCATGCTGTGTGGCTAGCTGCCGCCCAGGTGCAGCTGGACACCAGCATTGCACCCATGCTCGATCTGGAGCAGGTAGATAAACCATTACAGCCCGCCCTGCGTGACAAACTCAATGCCCCCGAGGTAACGGCCCGCGCTCTGCAGAGTTCCCAGGGCTTTGTGGCCCAACTTGCTTCCGTGCTCAACAGCAGCCCTTGGTTCTCCGCCGACCATGTGGCCGCCACCATTGAGCGAGCGGGCCAAGACTTCAGTGCCGCCTTTGAGCGCTGGCGTGCTTTGGTAGATGCCACACGCAAGCAAATGGACATGGCAGATCAGGTGGTTAAAAGCTACACCACCTCGCACGCTGAAAAGCAAAATGCCCAGCGCCGTTATGGCGATGCCGCTCGCCAGTACAGCGTATTGCTCAAGTCGGGCAACGGTCAGAATTCTGATTTCTATACCTATCGCTACCTGGCCAGCCAGGGCTTCTTGCCTGGCTACAACTTTCCGCGCTTGCCTTTGATGGCCTGGATACCCGCCAAAGGGGGCACTGCGGCCAAAGGCAAGGATGACGAAGGCAGCATGGTCAGTCGCCCGCGTTTTCTGGCGCTGTCCGAATTTGGCCCCCGCAGTCTCATTTACCACCAGGGTCGCATGTACCGTGTGGTGCGCGCCAAGCTCAATGTCGGCTCGGCTGACCACATCTCTGGTAACAGCACACTGGCGACGGTGGCCAGTCGAGTCTGCAGCCAGTGCGGTTATGCCCATATGGGCGGAGAAGATGGCACCGAGCCGCATCAAAACTGCTGCGAAAACTGCGGCGCTTTGCTGACCGACCTGGACTGGGTCAAAAACCTCTACCGAATCGAAACCGTCGAAACCATCCCTGTCGAGCGCATCTCCATCAACGACGAAGACCGCCAGCGCCAGGGCTTTGAGCTGCAAACCACCTATCGTTTCCTGCCAGGACTGGACGGCAAGATCGCGCAGCACAAGTCACTTATCAGCAGTGGCAGCGGTAACGAGGCGCATGCCTTGGCCGCGCTGACGTATTCCCCAGCGGCGCAAATCTGGCGCATCAACCGCGGCTGGCGTCGCCGCAAAGACAAAAACCAGCTCGGTTTCTACATCAACCCCATCACCGGCCAGTGGAGCAAGAAAGACGAGCCAGGTGCCACTGATGACGGCAATAGCGACGATGGCTTGCTGGACAAGGTGCCCAACCAGCAAATCGTTCCCTTTGTGGAGGACCATCGCAACATACTCATCCTGGCACCCAACGTGCTGCTTGATTTGGAAGCCATGGCCACCCTGCAAGCGGCTCTTAAGCGCGGCATTGAAATGACCTTCCAGATTGAAGAGTCTGAATTGGTTGCCGAACCCTTGCCCAAACAGGACGACCGTAAGGCCCTGCTGTTTTACGAAGCGGCTGAAGGCGGTGCCGGTGTTTTGACCCGCTTAGCCACAGAGCCCCAGGCCATGGCCCAGGTAGCCGCTGCGGCCTTGCGCGTGATGCACTACAGGGAACCTGGCGGACCTTGGTCGGTAGAGGGCTTGCCCGAGCTGGAACAAAAGACGCAGGACGGGCACAGCATTTGCGAAGCCGGTTGCTACCAGTGCCTGTTGTCGTATTTCAACCAACCAGACCATGATCACATCAACCGCCGCAACACGCAGGCCATTGAAATGCTGGGTGCCTTGGCCAACGCCCAGGTAGCTGCAGCACCTGCTGAGCCGAGTCAGACGTCCGCATCTAGCTCGACCGCCGTGGCGGGGGATGCATGCACACATGACGCACTTTTTGACCAATGGCAAAAAGCACTTCAGGCTGGCGGGCACAAGGTGCCGGATCAAACCCAGTTGCCAGTGCTCGGTGGCCAGCTTACCGTGGCGGGTCAGTACAAAGCTGCCCGCACCCTGGTGATATTGCAGCCTCTGCAAGCCGCATGGCAGGCCGAACTGATCGATAAAGGCTGGTCAGTCATCAATATGTCTAATGCAGCCCAGTGGTCAGAACAGTTCGCCGCTTATCCTCATGTCTTTCGTTAATTCCAAACCTTTTCACGCATGACTACAGCTACCCATGATTTCCATCCAGGCAACCTGGTGCGCGCGCGCGGGCGTGAGTGGGTGGTGCAGGCCAATACCCGTTTAGATTCCATGCACCATGACGACAGCAGCCTGCTGCGCTTGCGCCCCTTGGGCGGTGCGGATGAAGACATCATCACCCTGATTCCTGCGCTGGAATTTTCACCGGTAGAGCCAGCCACATTTGCCTGGCCCAACCCTGAGCAGCCCGGCAACCACGCTGCCGCCTTGCTCTTGCGTGATGCCTTGCGCCTGAAGCTGCGTGCCGGTGGCGGCCCCTTCCGCTCTTTCGGCAATATCGCCGTGGAGCCGCGCGCCTACCAACTGGTGCCCCTGCTCATGGCCCTGCGCCTGAGCACCGTGCGTTTATTGATTGCTGATGACGTGGGTATCGGCAAAACCATTGAGGCCGGGCTCATAGTGCGCGAGCTGATGGACCGTGGCGAAGTCAGCCGCTTGGCCGTGCTTTGCCCTCCCCACCTGGTAGAGCAGTGGCAAGCGGAGTTGCAAGGCCATTTCAATATGCAGGCCATCGCCCTCACGTCTGCCAGTGCCAGCCGGGTGGAGCGCGATTTGCCACATGGCGTAGGCCTGTTTGACCAGCACCCTATCGTGGTGGTGAGTCTGGACTACATCAAAAGCGAACGCCACCGCGAACACTTCTTGTCCATCGCTCCTGAATGCATCATCGTGGACGAAGCCCACACCTGTGCCAGCAGCGGTGCAGGTAAACAGTTGCGGTTTGAGCTGCTACAACGCCTTGCCAAAGATGCTGAGCGCCACCTGCTGCTGCTCACCGCCACCCCGCACTCGGGTGATGAGGTCGCGTTTTATAACCTGCTTTCCCTGCTCGACCCCGCCTTTTTGGGCCTGCAAACCAGAGCCTCGGCCGATGACCCGTTGCGCCAGCAATTGGCACGCCACTTTGTGCAACGCCGTCGCAAAGATATTGTGGAATGGCAGGTCGAAACCCATGATGGCCGTGGCTTTGCCCGCCGCATGAAAACCGAGCTCACCTACAAACTCACCGGTGACTGGGGTGCTTTTTTTGATGCAGTGCAAACCTACTGCCGCGAGATGGCCGAATCGGTGGAGCACACTCAGCAAGGCAGTGCTCGCCTGATCTGGTACGCCACGCTGGCCTTGCTGCGTTGCGTAGCTTCCAGTCCGGCCGCTGCAGTCAAGGCGCTGACCACCCGCCTGGAACGCAAGACCGAAGCCCTGGCTACCGAAGGTGATGAAGACCTGCTTGAAGATGATCGCTTGCACGACGGTCAGGCCGATGACCTGGGCAGCAACGACCTGGAGCCCGCAGGCCAGATCAGCGACCGCCTGCAAGACGCTCAGCGCTTGCAGTCCCTCATCGTTGAGGCCCAGCGCTTGTCCGGCAAAGCGGGTGACCCCAAGCTGGCCGCCCTCGTCACCCATATGGAAGGGTTGGTGAAAGACGGCTTCGCCCCCGTGGTTTTCTGCCGCTACGTGGCGACTGCGCACTATGTGGCTGACGAGCTGAAAAAGCATTTCCCCAAAGTGATGGTGGACGTGGTGACGGGGGAACTCAGCCCCGAAGAACGCCGCGACAAGATCGAAAGCATGGAGGTGGGAGCAGTCACGAACGGTGGCCGTATCCTGGTCGCCACTGACTGCCTGTCTGAAGGTATTAACCTGCAGCATCTCTTTACTGCAGTAGTGCATTACGACCTGGCCTGGAACCCCACCCGCCACGAGCAGCGCGAAGGTCGGGTAGACCGCTTCGGCCAGCAAGCCCCCGAGGTGCGCTGCACCATGCTCTATGGCCAGGACAACCCGGTGGATGGCTTTGTGCTCAACGTCATCCTGCGCAAGGGCGAGGCCATCC
Organism: Comamonadaceae bacterium; assembly: GCA_947374105.1. Classification (GTDB taxonomy): domain Bacteria; phylum Pseudomonadota; class Gammaproteobacteria; order Burkholderiales; family Burkholderiaceae_C; genus CANCDA01. The sequence goes on from CANCAO010000032.1 coordinate 7,947, forward strand.
AGAAAGAACTGGGCGTGCTGGTGCCCATGCCCGAGGACAAGCTCCGCATCAACCAGGCCATGGTGAAAGCTGCACTGATGAAGCGCGACTCACCGCACAACCAGCAGTTGGGTTTTGACTTTGCCGAGGCGGAGCTGGTATTGGCCCCCTTGCAAACCCTGTGGACCGATGCCCTGGAGAAAGCCAAGGCCAACCGAACCGTCTTCGCCCAGCGCCGTATCCGGCCTGATGAAGTGCTGCCCGAGTGGCAAAAGCAGCAAACAGCCCTGGGCAGCAGTGCCGATGTGCAGCGCTTTGTGCAAAGCGCCTGCGCCCGCCTGAACGCCCCGCTGGAGCCCGCCCGCCGCCAACTCCACAGCCTACCCACCCAGCACCTGCCCGAAGCCCTGCGCCAGCGCCTAGCCGACGAAGGTCTGGTGCCCGATAGCCGCAAGCCCGTCCTCAATGTGGACTTTGCTGATCTGCACCGCAGCCACCCGCTGGTCACCGTGCTGGCCGACCACCTGATTGAAAACGCCTTGCAGGGCGAATCCAGCACCACCGAGCGCATTACCGCCCGCTGCGCCGCCACCATCACCGATGCGGTGGATGTGGTCACCACCATCTACCTGTTGCGCTTGCGCCACCAGTTGGGCTATGTGCGCCGCCGCCAGCCTTACCAAATGATGGCGGAAGAGACCGTTGCCTTGGCCGTGAAAGGCCGCAGCAACCCTGAGTGGCTGAGCGACGACGCCACCGCCCAGCTGCTGGAATGTCAGCCCACCGGTAACCTGCCGCGTGAGGCCATGAGCCGCGAAGTGGCGCTCGCGTTGGATTTTTTGCAGGCTCACCCCCAGCGCCTGGAAGCCTTGGCCAACGAGCGTGCCCAGGCTCTGCTGGCCGACCACCGCCGCGTGCGCGAAGCCGCCCGCGACGTGGGCCAGTACAGCGTGGCTCCCTGCTTGCCGGTTGATGTGATTGGCGTTTACGTGCTCCTGCCCGATGCTTTATAAGCAAAATCGACCTCTAGCCCCCGTAGACATTGCGCAAGCAGCTCCTATATTTATAGCGACATTCAGATTGCCCTGCCCATGAAAAGCGTCCGCCGAGCCACTTCCACGCTCAACCTGCCCACCCTCAAACTCGAAGGCGGCTTGTTCCTGCCCGATATGCTGGAAAAGGCGGCCTTGGGCCAAGCCCGCTTGCAAACCGAGGCTGACTACGGCATTCCCAAGGGCCTCAAGCTCAAAGACGAATACAGCCGCGCCTTCCAGATTGCTTGCGCACAGTGGCGCAGCTTTGCCCCGCTGCTGGAGCGCACCGACTACGATGCCCAGCACGCCACCGCCACCTTTGTGGCCGAGCTGCTGCGCGATGCTTTTGGCTACGCTGCCGTGGGCGCAATCACTGGCATCACCCTGGGGGATCGCAGTTACCCCATTACCCATCTAGCCAGCTCGCCTCTCCATCCAGAGCGCGCGCTGCCCATCGTGGTGGTGCCGCACACTCTGGGTTTGGACGAAGCCGACACGCGCTTTGCCATTCAGGGCAGTGGCAGTCGTAAAAAGACAGCTTTCCAACTGGCGCAAGAGCTGCTCAACGCGAGCCCGGACCACCAGTGGGCCATCGTCACCAACGGTAAAACCCTGCGCCTGCTGCGCGATGCCGCGACGCTCACCCGCCCAAGTTACTTGGACTTTGACCTGCAAGACCTGCTCAGCGGCCAGCGCTTTGCCGAGTTCGCTTACGCCTGGCGCTTGCTACACGCCAGCCGTGCCGGCCTGGTGGGTAGCTCGCCGGATTCCCCCGCCCCTGTGGTGTGGGAGGCCTGGCGCGAAGCTGGTCAAGAAGAGGGCACCCGCGTGCGCGATGGCTTGCGGCTAGGCGTGACCGAAGCCCTCATTACCCTGGGCCAGGGCTTTGTGCAGCACCCCGCCAACGATGCCCTGCGCCAAGCCTTGCAAGACGGCACTCTGAGTAAAGAAGCCTACTTTGCCCAGCTGCTGCGGCTGATCTACCGATTCATCTTTATCTTTAATGTGGAAGAGCGAGGCTTGGTGCCCAACGCCCCCCAAAACGACGACGACCCCGCCACTGCACGTGCCAAGCTGGCCGCATCTCAAACCTATGCCCAGGGTTATGCGCTAGCCCGTCTGCGCGACATGGCTTTGCGCCGCCGCGCCCGTACCCGGTTTGATGACCTGTGGCAGGGCGTTAAGATTGTGTTCAAAGGCCTGGCTCTGGGTGAGGCTCGCCTGGGCCTGCCTGCCTTGGGCGGCCTGTTCGCCCCCGCCCAGTGCCCTGCGCTGGACGGCGCACAGCT